>JBCCGE010000034.1:0-33142 GCA_039029455.1 Pseudomonadota bacterium
GGGTTTTTTAAGGATGTTGCACGGTCACTTGCTGAACAGGTTCTGCTCGTCGTAGCCCGATTTGACGGCAGGGTTATCGCTGCATCACTGATGTATCACGATGCAGAAACTCTGTATGGTAGACATTGGGGTTGCGATGGCTATGTGGACTCACTCCACTTCGAGCTCTGCTACTATCAGGGAATCGAGTACTGCATCCGTCACAGCCTGAAACGCTTTGATCCCGGCGCGCAGGGCGAACACAAAATAGCGCGCGGCTTTTTGCCCACTAAAACTCGGTCTCTGCACTGGATGGGCAGTCTCCAGTTTCGTGATGCCGTAAAACGTTTCGTCGATCAGGAGCAGCGCTCTGTGAACTACTACATTGAAGCTGTCGACCAACACAATCCTTACCTGTCTTCAGCGACAGCGCCATGACCTGAATGTTATCTAGTCTGAAAAATCAGATTTTAATGACGTTGAGCGCTTTTAAGCATCATGCGGCAACAGCACGCAGCAAATTCCGTATACTGCCGGCGCGCACTCGGTACAACACAGTCTTGTACACAGGCTCCATCACTTTGTTTGGACTGGCACTGTCGTTGTTGCTGATGAATGCTTATGGGCTGCAGAAAACCATTGAGATCCAGGTACAAAACAGACTGGCGGGCAAAGCGTGGCTGCAGTCCAGTGTTCGTGTAGATGGGAGAGATGTGCACCTCGTGGGAGAAGTCGATCCCAGTCATGCCATTGATGACGTCATACAGCATCTGACCAAAATTGACGGCGTGCGATCAGTAAGCAATAGACTGGAGGGAGTCGTCCAGCCTGATCCGGATGTCCAGATCAGGCGATTCAATGATCAGGTTGTATTGACCGGTAATCTGACGGGCGAAAATCTCGATACTATTTTGAGCGAGCTCGAGCTGGCGTTCCCGAATCTGAAGGTTCACGATACAGTGTCGATTGACGACAGACTGGCCAATCCAATCTGGCTAACCAAGCTGCGTGAAATCCTCATTGTTGTACGTCAGCTGCCGGCTTTCTCTCTCTCGGGATGGCATCGGCAGATTGTGCTGAACGGCACCGCAGACGATGCAAACCAGATCAATCGTATCGGGTTTTCCCTGGCGGCAACCGTGCCCGGGGATGTGATCGTTGAAAATCGTTTGCGCGCACGACCCGGGAAGCTGTCAGATGACATTTTGTTGACCTATGATTGGAACGGTGTTTCCCTGATAGGTCGAGTTGCCGATGAATCGACAGCGCAGTTTCTGACGCACATTGTAAAGCGCTCATTTCAGGACGAAGTGACATCGATCAATTTAGAGGTTACCAATATCGATGGTCGCGGAAACATCGAGTTCTTGTTTAAAAAAATCGTACCCGCGATTCGTTACCTTCACGATGTCCAGCTTCAAACCAGCGGAGATGGTATTGCCATCTGGGGAAGGGCAGATAATCCCAGAGACATGGGGCTGCTGGTATCAGTGATTGAAGATATCGAACCATCCTATGATGTACACAACGACGTCACCATAAACTCGGGTAAATTCGCTTCCCGAATTTCGCTGTTCTCAGACGGAAGTTCTGCCATACTTTCAGGCAAGGTACCAAGCGCTGCGGTTCGTGAGAAGCTGATTTCTGCTGTTACCGCACGGTTCAATGGAGTCAGGATTGTCAGCGAGTTAGATGTTGAACCAAACACAGCAAGCCATGACTGGATTGACAAATGGCCTGACTTTTTGGATTCGTTGCCAGACGGCGTCATAGGTCTGAGTATTGACGAAAACAACGTCCTGCTAACGGGCAAAGTTGATTCCGAATCCAAGCGACTCTCGATTCAGAACCTGGTTCTGCGTGAACTCCCGAGCCTGAATTCAATCAACTGGCTGTCGACTCCCTGACGGATAAAATCAATTCCTTCTCACTCGCTTTTCGCACTCGAAAAGAACACTTCCATTTTTTATCACCCGCTCCATTCGAAACATAAATCTGTGTTGTATGCGCTCCTGAAGATAAAGTAATTGAGGGTTCCACCTATCGAAACCCCGACGCGCCCGTTATCATCGAGATTGTCTTTAATGTTGGCTCTGCCGAATCAGGATTGTAAGCAGCTCGTGCCAGCAGTTGACTATCGAAGCGCACCGACCCGGTTCTCATGCAAAAACTCATCCCGTATATCAAGATTGCTCGTATCGATCACTGGTTTAAGAATGTTTTCATGCTGCCGGGAGTTCTGGTTGCAATTTACATTGATCACATCCCGATAAACGCCAGTCTGTTTTTTAATATCGTACTGGCGCTGCTGGCACTGGGTCTGGTTGCATCGAGCAACTATGTGATCAATGAAATCCTGGATGCCGAAAAAGACAAGCATCATCCGGTCAAAAAGAACCGCCCGGTGCCGTCCGGACAGATTCATGTTCCCACCGGTCTGATCTTATGGGTTGCACTTGCATTAGCGGGTCTGGTAGTCGCCTGGAGCATCAACGGTTCGGTGTTCTGGTGCTCGCTGGCGCTCTGGGTAATGGGTTGCCTTTACAACATTCCGCCGGTTCGAAGTAAAGAAAAACCGTATCTGGATGTACTTTCCGAATCGGTAAACAATCCACTTAGGTTGCTTATAGGCTGGTACGCGACCAGTACCGCATTACTTGCACCCATCTCTCTGGTCATTGCCTACTGGATGATCGGAGCGTTCTTCATGGCGGCCAAACGTTACGCCGAATACCGGAAAATTAACGATCCGGTGCGGGCCGCTGCCTATCGCGCGTCATTTGCACACTACAATGGCGAGCGACTTCTGATCAGCATCATCTACTATATTGCCGCTTTTGGGCTATTCCTTGGAATTTTCCTGATCCGGTATCGGATTGAACTCATCGTCGGAATTCCGTTTATCGCCGGAGTCGTTACCTGGTATCTGCATCTGACATTTCAGCCCGACAGCCCTGTTCAATACCCGGAAAAGCTCTACAAGGAAACTTCATTTGTGGCGTTTACGCTGATCAGTGTCATCATTTGTGTTCTGTTGCTTTACATCGATATTCCGCTTCTGGGTCAGTATTTCGCAATGACTTCGGCGCATTGAAGCGATCCTCGCATGCCGACCCCCGGTTATTGTCCTGGGCGGGATGTAACAGCTTCAATCCCCGGATTGACCCGTTCACCCAAAGGATGGTGAAATTTACCTATGCTGTATCTATTGTCCGAAATCGCAGTCTCTCTCGTGATAGTCGCGCTTGCGGCATTTGCCTTTGGATGGACAATTCGAGGCCTACGAGATGAGTACAGACAAAAAAAGTTCCACAACAAGGATTAGTGTTTAACGAGTTTTATCTGAACATTCGCTGCGCGGCTCGGTCTACCGAATTTAACCCGCAGCCAAACAAGCCACTTTTCAGAACAACGTCGTGAACTATTCTCGATTATGTTTCAGTCTCTAAAATTGAAAACCGGGCAACTTCTCGCCGGCTACCTAACCAATCAAACATCGAACTACGTTCCGTTTTCAACCAACGCAGTTCCGGTACTTGAACAGTGGCTTGAACCGGGAGATGTATTGCTGGTGGAGGGCAACACGCGAATAAGCACCGTCATCAAGTATCTGACACAGTCCACCTGGTCGCACGCTGCTTTTTTCGCCGGCCCGTCGACTCGCCAGTATACGCCGGACGGCGAAGCCTGCCCGCTTGTCGAGGCTGAACTCGGACTCGGCGTGGTGGCGTCGCCTCTATCCAAGTACCGCAATCTGAACACCCGAATCCTTCGCCCTGTGAATCTTACTCAGGATCATCAGGAACAGGTTGTTGCAACGATGGTGTCGAGTCTGGGCAAGCAATACGACCTGAAACACATTCTTGATCTGGCCCGTTACCTGTTTCCATTACCGGTTCCTGCCCGGTTTCGGCGACGGATGATCGCGTTTGGCAGCGGAGACCCGTCCAGAGCGATCTGTTCGACACTGATTGCCGAGACCTTTCAGAGCATTCGCTACCCGATATTGCCCACTGTCGAGAAAAAAACAGTGATCTCTCCCTATTCGTATCAGCAACGCGAGATTCTCCATATCCGGGATCACACGTTGTTTACCCCGAGGGACTTTGACTTGTCGCCTTACTTCAGGGTGATCAAGCCGACGATAGAATGTGGTTTTGACTATTCCGCTTTGGAGCTTACATCGGACCCCATATCGTCAGACTAAGACACCACTTTGGGTTTAAGCAGAGGCCAGGTAATGGAAGGAAACTTGGATTTTGCCCGCAAATCTTACGTACTGGCACTGCGAGCCATCGCTGATCGCGATGGGTTGCTATTCAGAAATTCGGCACCGGGCCAGCAGATCACGCTCATAGGCATCGAACGACTGCCACGTTGTATCTGCAAGAAATTTGTTGCCAAACTCGGCCAGAGACTGCGGGCGTTTTTCGATATCCAGTTCCAGTGACCATTTCAGAGCTTCGATAACTGACGGTGAAATTTTTTTCTCAGCGCCGTGAAGCTTAAGCTCCTTGTCCTTTTCTTCCCGTTTTAAAGATGTGGGCGGAGGGCGTCCGGTAACACAAGCGTAAATAGTTGCACCCAGTGCATATATATCTGATCCGGGACCCAATTCCTTTTTGTGGTGTTGCTCCGGCGGTGCAAACCCGGGAGTCAATGTCTGGAAGCTGGTAAACCGCTCCTTTTTACTCATTGCCTTTGCAGCTCCAAAATCAAGCAGTAGCGGCCCGCCTTCAGTTCGCAGCAAAATATTTGCCGGTTTGATGTCCAGATGCAAAAAGCCTCGCTTATGCAGCGCATTCAGGCCGGACATAATTGGGGGAATGGATTTTTCCAGAAAATTCTGGTCCAGATCACCCTGGCAGCGTTTGATAAACCATCGCAGATCTTTGCCCGGCTGAAGCTTCGACACCATATAAGCAGTGTTGTTACTGCGAAACACGTTAATAATGTTTACGACGTGCGGGTGTTCGATTTTTGAAAGCGCGTGAGCTTCAGCGAAAAACTGCTGCATACCGACTTCGAATGCAATTTTCTTCTTGTCGCTGATCGGATGGATTTCGTTGTTCTTGGCGCGGCGAGACAACTGGTTCGGAAAATATTCCTTGAGAACAACACTGTCACCGGATTTTGTGTCGAAGCATCGATAAACGATACTGAAGCCGCCTCCTCCAATCACACCCTCAACGAGATAGTGCTCGATGCTCTCACCTGATTTGAGAGGTAGTCTTCGGCTTCTGGGATCAGGCTTTGCCTTAGTTTCACGCTGCGAACTGTTGTTCGATCGTGTTGCCCGATTTTTGTTAAATAGCCCCATTCATTCTCCAGTAAAACACTGGCCCTTTATCGTGCTGTACGTATAACCTCGCGCTCTTCCGTAAACCGGATGATCACTAAACAGTGTCACCAGACCGGTAGCGCTACTAATTTTTCTTGATGCCAGTCTCACAGAATGAGTTAAAAGCGAAGATTTAAACCAGTCGAACGGAGATTGCTTTGTCTCGCGTTATCCCGGATTATGACCAAATGCCGAAATCCCCATCGCTCTAATGACTGTTCACCGATTACTCGACCTGATGATTCAGTCACATCCCACTCACGTCAGTAATTTGAGTCTGTGCCCCCAAACGGCTCGGACTTTTTGTCCAAGTGGTGACACATAGTATCAGATTTAATCAGTGAAACAAGTATATCGACTCTGCCCAATGGACTTCGTGGAGCGTCGTTAAGCGTCTGAAAGTTGGGCTTTGCATAGGGATTCCCGGGCACAAAATACCCGGTTTAGGTGCAGTCAGTCGCATCCAATACTCCGATAGTGACAAATATTGTCAACAATTACGTGCGATTGATGGGGTTGGGATCTGGACGTACAATCCCGCGCCCACTCAGACCACACCGCTTGATGTTATGACACACAGTATGACGGGTTTCGCCCGTCGTGACGCCCAATCCGATACCGGTGCACTAACCTGGGAAATCCGCAGCGTGAACCACAAGTATCTGGACATCCACCTGCGCTTACCTGAAGAGCTTCGAGAGCTTGAAAGCGGATGTCGCGAGCTGATCGGCAAACATCTCAACAGAGGACGCATTGACGCACAGTTGAAGTTCGACCGGACTCTGACCGGAGAGACCGTGAGTGTCGATCTCGACTCACTTAACGCGGTCCGGGATTCACTAAAGCAGATTGAAATTCTGGCGCCCGGTCTTGATCCGTGCCGCAGCATCGACATTCTGAAGTGGCCAGGGGTTATGCGGGAGACTCCCATCAATATGGAAGAGCTCCAAAAGGTCACGATCTCGACACTGGATACAACCTTGTCCGGTCTTGTATCGCAGCGGCAACGTGAAGGTCAGCGTATGGAAGATGCAATCAGAGAACGTGTCGCAGGTTGCAGAAGTCTGGTGGCTGATCTGAAGGCGCAGCTGCCGGATATTGAATATTCAATTCAGGCCCGATGGCAGGATCGACTGGCTCAGCTCAATGCCGAAATCGACGAAGCGCGCTTGCACCAGGAACTCGCGATACTGCTTACTCGCACGGACATCAGTGAGGAACTTGACCGACTCAACAGTCATTTTGACGAAGTTGCGGCCATACTCGATAGTGAAAAACCCGCAGGTCGACGGCTCGATTTTCTAATGCAGGAGCTCAATCGGGAAGCCAACACGCTCGGTTCCAAATCTGCCGATGCGCGCAATACCCGGACATCGATGGAGCTCAAAGTCCTGATCGATCAAATGCGTGAACAGGTTCAGAATATCGAATAAACTCCGGCAAAAATTGCAAGCCAGACCAAACACTCCGACACGGTGACCACCTCTGTCCCAGACTATTCCAGCCGCGTGCTGATCCTGTCTGCACCGTCTGGTGCGGGCAAAACCAGCCTCGCCAGAGCACTGGCGGAAAAACGGCCTGATGTGGGCATCACTGTCTCCCACACAACGCGCGATCAGCGCCCCGGAGAGACCGATGGCATTCACTATCACTTCGTTTCCAGAGACGATTTCCTGCAGCTTGTCGAGGCCGGTGGCTTCGTAGAGTATGCAACCGTGTTCGAGCACTACTATGGCACTTCGGTGCGGGCAATCAACGACATTCTCGATCAGGGTCACTATGCAATCCTTGATATCGACTGGCAGGGAGCAAGGGAAGTCCGAGAGCGCTTCCCCGGATCCCAGTCCGTATTTATCGTGCCACCTTCTCTCGATGTTCTGGAATCTCGCCTCAGGAGTCGCCGCCGTGACAGTGATGCGGTAATTCGGGAACGCATGGAAAAGGCCCAAAGCGAAATGAGTCACGCCGATGAATACGACACAGTTCTGGTGAATGACAACTTCGGACGGGCGCTCGCCGTTCTTGAATCGATGCTGGATTCGTCACCTGAAAACGGCCGAGACAATTAAAAATCGGAAGATACGCTCAAAAAACCCTTGAATTTCAGTCATTCACAACGATTTAGACGTTGCTAGGAATAATATAAAAAAGAGATAATAAGGCGCTAAATGATCAGGCTTTTGACCGTGCAAAGCATCCTGATCCCAATCCCATCTCCCAAACCGGAACACTGACATGGCTCGAATTACCGTCACCGACTGTCTGGAACACGTAGACAATCGATTTCAGCTGGTACTGATTGCAACCAAACGCGCTCGACAGCTCATTCTTGGCGCAGAACCCCTGGTACCCGTGGAAAATGACAAACCCACTGTAATCGCACTCAGGGAAATAGCTGAGGGTTTGGTCGGACCGTCCATTTTGGAAGAAGAAATGACAATTCCGGGACTGAATTTTGAAGATGAAGCTCAAAGCGACGATCTCGATGCAGAACTCAGCAGTCTTCTGGGAGGTGACTTCTCGATGGACGCTATATCGGATGGAGCCCCGGCCGAATCACCTGCTGATTCGGCCGCGGAATCAGATGGCAGCACCACTGACGCACCCGCGCCTTCGGAGCCGTCGCACTGATCCATAAAAACTGGATTTCTGTGCACTAGTCCACCGAAAACTGTCGGAGTCAGCCACTGCTCAAAGCCTTATCCAAAAATGAAAGTCAGGTAGACCGGTTAGAGCGAAAACTGGCGTCATACCTCGACCCGAAGGCGGTCGCCGATGTTTACAAGGCCTATGAATTTGGCGCACAGGCACACGCCGGTCAAAGACGGATAAGCGGAGAAGACTACATTTCCCACCCATTAGCGGTCGCAGAGATTCTCGGCGATATGCACATGGACAGTCGTACGATCATTGCGGCTATTCTGCATGACGTTGTTGAAGACACGGATACCTCCATAAACCAGCTGTCGATACTATTCGGCAACGACGTTGCTCATCTGGTAGACGGAGTAAGCAAGGTAAGCGCTCTGGAAACGGATTCCAAACTCAATGCCGAGGCAATGTCGTTTCAAAAGATGTTCATGGCTATGGCAAAGGACATCAGGGTCATTATCATCAAACTCGCCGACCGTCTGCACAACATGGGTACGCTGGACGCGTTGCGGGCGGAGAAAAAACAGCGGATAGCCAAACAGACGCTGGAAATTTATGCGCCGATAGCAGACCGGCTGGGCATGCGGGACCTCTGCCAGAAACTCGAAGACCTCAGCTTTCAGACCCTCTACCCGAAACGCTTCAGGGCGATATCCCGCAAGCTCTCCGCCAACAAACGCGGACGAAAATCGGTAATTGCTGAACTCTGTAAATCAATTCGTGGAAGTCTCGCGGATGCCGGCGTCGATGCCGAAGTACTTGGCCGCGAAAAAACGCTCTACAGCATTTACAGGAAAATGCGCCGCAAACGACTGCCGCTGAAAAGTGTGCAGGATGTCAATGCGATACGAGTCATCACCACTGATCGAAACAGCTGCTACCACGTTCTGGGAGTCATTCATCGGCTGTACACTCCGCGCCATGAGAGTTTTAAAGACTACATCGCGATACCAAAACGTAACGGATATCAGTCGCTGCACACTGTGGTCATGGGACCGTTCGGGCAAAACGTGGAAATCCAGATTCGAGATCGGGAAATGCACAAGATCGCTGAAAAAGGCGTAGCCTCGCACTGGTACTACAAAACTGATGGCGCCGATGAAAAAATTCCCCAAAAACTGGCGCAACAGTGGCTGGACAGCTTTCTTGAATCTCAGGAAAAATCATCGGACTCGTCCGAGTATCTGGAACATTTAAAGGCAGATCTCCACCCGGATGAAGTTTACGTATTTACGCCAAAAGGTGAGATTAAACAGCTGCCGCGGAATGCGACTGCACTGGACTTTGCGTATGCGGTGCATTCGGATATCGGCAATCATTGTGTGGGTGCGACAGTCGACGGTCGACAGGTGCCCCTGCACGAGCGACTGAACAATGGTGAAACCGTTAAAGCAGTCACTTCACGAAAGGCCAGGCCACAACCATCGTGGTTGAACTATGCGGTCTCCTCAAAAGCACGGTCTTCGATACGGCATTTTCTCAATCAGCAAAAAGATAAAGAGGCGATTCGCCTTGGCAGCAAACTGCTCAAAAAAGCCTTAAAAGATCGTGGATACAGTAACGCGTTCGGCATTTCGAATCAGCACAAAATCAGGCTGCTCGAGAGATTGGAACTCAAAGACTGGAACCAGTTGCTACTTGACATCGGTTTTGGCAAACGATTACCAGCACTGGTTGCCAAACAGTTTCTGCTGGAGATAGACGATTCAAATCGGGCCCATCGACGAGAAACCGGTTCCCACGGCAGCATGACCATTGAAGGTACCGAGAGGCTTCTTGTCACCTATGCAAACTGTTGTCACCCGATTCCAGGAGACAAAATTATAGGTACAACAACCAGCGGCAGCGGACTTTCAGTCCATCGACTTCGGTGCAAGAATTGTGTCGGCATCATGAAACATCCGGACAACTACTTTCATCTGAACTGGTCAGATGAAACCCAGGGACGGTTCCGCGTCATGCTCGACATGGAGACCGCAAATCGACCGGGCGTGCTTGCGCGCGTATCGAATATCATTGCTGAGCATGATTCAAATATTAATCAGTTGAATGTGGATGATGAACTCACCGAGACCTCTCGCATGTCGTTCATCATTGAGGTCACCAGCCGGGACCATTTGGCCGATATCATGTGGCAGCTCCACAACGATGAAAATGTATTAAAACTTGCGCGCTCGTGATGAAACAACAATCCGAACCAGTCAAAGTGCTGTTTGTGTGTCTTGGTAATATCTGTCGGTCGCCAACCGCTGAAGGTATGTTTCGCAAGCTCGTGGATGACAATGGTCTGCAGCACCGATACACCATCGACTCGGCCGGAACCGGTTCCTGGCACATCGGTTCGCCCCCGGATTCCCGTGCCCAGATCGCAGCGCGTCAGAGAGACATTGATCTGTCCTCCCTGAGAGGGCGACAGCTGGAGCCGACGGATGGTGAAAAGTTCGACCTAATCATCGCGATGGATGAAAACAACAGATTGAATATCAAATCAGTTCTACCCACCCGGCATCATCACAAAGTCAGAAAAATGGGTGATTTTCTGTCAGACACGCAGTCACCGGATGTGCCGGATCCGTACTTTGGAGGAGACGAGGGGTTCTCCCTGGTTCTGGACATGCTCGAACAGGCCTGCAATGGCTTGTTGCAGACCACCTCATCATCTGCGTCCTCTGATGCGAATTGAAATATCGATATCAGAGCAGACTCTGGCCGTTTTCGATGCTGACGAATCTGTGCTGCATCATTACACAGTTTCAAGTGCAGCTAACGGAACCGGGCAACAAATGGACAGCTACTGCACCCCCCTCGGGTTGCATGTGATCGAAGAAAAATTTGGTGCGGGTATGCCGGAAAATACGGTGTTTGTCGGACGCAGTAGCACCGGTGAAATTTATGACATCTCCATGCGAGAGTCCGAACCTGATCGCGACTGGATTCTGACCCGAATCATCTGGCTCGGCGGTTGTGAATCAGGGTACAACAAGGATGGCGAAGTCGATACTCACAGCCGATACATCTACCTGCACGGCTGCCCGGATGATGTACAGATGGGCATCCCGGGCTCAAAAGGATGTATCCGCATGCGCAACAAAGATATCGTCGAACTCTTTAAGTCTGTCCAGGTCGGCACCCCGGTGCAAATTAATGCGTAATATTCCACTTGGACCGTTAATGATCGATGTTGAGGGGGCCGAACTCTCACCCGCTGACCGCCGCCGCCTGCACTCTCCATCCGTGGGGTCAGTGATCCTGTTCAGCAGGAACTTTGAGAACAAGGAACAACTTAGAGCCCTGATTCAGGAGATTAAGTCCTTGCGTCATCCACATCTGTTGATCGCAGTGGATCATGAAGGCGGAAGAGTACAGCGGTTCAGAGACGGATTCGTATCGATTCCGCCGGCTTCAGTTTTTGAATCTGTTTCCAGCTCAGATCAATGTGCGGACTCAGCCAGATACGCCGGGATGCTGATGGCGGCGGAACTTATCGATGTTGGTGTGGATTTCAGTTTCGCACCGGTGCTCGACCACGGTGATGTCACCAGCTCTGTTATCGGCAACAGAAGCTTTAGTAGCGACACCGATAAGGTAGTGCGGATTGCCGGTGCATTTGTTGACGGTATGAATGAAGCGGGCATGCAGGCCACTGGCAAACACTTTCCGGGTCACGGCGGGGTCACGGGGGATTCCCACTTTGAAACACCCCGAGATGATCGGACCTTGACTGCACTTTGGCAGCAGGATCTGGTGCCGTTCCGCAAACTGAAAAACAAACTGGCTGCCGTCATGACCGCGCACGTTCACTACCCCGCGGTGGCCGACGATTTACCAACCTATTCTCCGAAATGGCTGCAGACTGTGCTTCGACAGGACATCGGCTTTCGAGGTTTGGTGTTCAGTGATGACCTCATCATGAAAGGCGCAGAAGTCGCGGGCGACATTGTGAACAGAACCCGTCTGGCCCTAAATGCAGGCTGCGACGTTGCCTTGATTTGCAATGATCACGAGTCTGCAGAGCTGGCACTCGAACAGATTGAGTATTGGAATCCGCAATCCGCAGCCCGTCTGGAAGCCATGCGCGCGGTGCCTGCAATCCCGTGGAGTGACGATCGAATCGCCAGCGGTAGGGAGACACTCTCGCGACTGGTGAACTCCGAAGTTGCCGTAACTGCCTGATCAATACAGTTCCGTTCAAATCCGGCGTTCGAGCCCGCCACGACGTCACAATATTTATAAACGCCTTGCTCTGCCGATACGCAGCTGTCCGGTTTAATTCTATTTGTCCCAAACCACCGAATTGATTTTCAGGGTCGACCGATCAATTCGATATTCAACAGATGCCCCTAATGTTGCTCGCAGTGCACCGCTAATTTCGCCAGCATCGTCGACCTCGGGCAGGAGCAAACCCTGAAATCGGACAATGTAGGCATCTGCAAACTGAAGAACACCGGTTCGGTAATGTTTAAGATGCTTCTGCGAGTCTGACAGCGACGGCTGGCTTCTGAAATCCTCCCAGGCAATTAGCCAGGCATTAAGCAATACACCTGAAACCATCTGCGACTGAGCTTCAGCCGAGTAGAAATCATGGATTGAATCCGGCTCACAAACATATCCATCCCGCAGTGCGCAGCCGTTTGATTCTTCTGCAAATTCCACTGCCCATTCATACTGCGACTGAATGGTCGACTGTTGCTGTGCGCTGCC
The DNA here is from genome assembly GCA_039029455.1 of Pseudomonadota bacterium. GTDB lineage: Bacteria > Pseudomonadota > Gammaproteobacteria > Arenicellales > Poriferihabitantaceae > JBCCGE01. The sequence goes on from JBCCGE010000034.1 coordinate 12,674, forward strand.
GCATCCCGGCACCATCAGGGCGCCAAATATCAACCCAGCGATTCGAGCCGGCACTGTCAATTTGCAATCGTACCCAGATTCTGGATCGCGTTCCTGTCGACATCGTGATACAGAAACTTGCCGCCCGGTGTGCCGAGATAGCCGTCAATGTTAAAGAATCGATCACCGGCAAGATCCGCTGCAGAAAACTGTTCGTTAAGGAATCTTGGGTCGGGACCCGCGTGAGTATGATAAGAGGCGACAGTCGCACCACCGGCAGGTGCCTGTGATGCCGGGTTGGGCAGTGCGACGCTGCTCGCGTCCCCGCGAATAGGTGTTGTCGTTGAAAACGTGCCATCAGCGTTTCGCAGCACGTATCCCCCAAACTCTCTATTTTGGGCAACCGAAACCGGATTTATTTCATTCAGAATATTCCGCGCCGCGTTGTGCTGAGCGACCAGTCGGGGGCTGCTCTCAGACGCACCCTCGCCGCCGCCACCGCCGCCGGAACTCAGCCCCACACCTACAGCGACTGCACTGACAGCAACCATTACCGAGAACGGTGACGGGTCGTCATGGGGCCCTTCTTGTGGAACCGGTGTGTCTTCGGCTGGGGCTTCGGTCGCATGCAGACGACTTCGACTGTTCCCCAGGACAAACGAATAGCTGAAAACCACCTTATCCTCGTTGTGCATGTCCGCTAACCTATTGCGACGATTCACCAGCGCGATGCGGATCGAGGATTGCGGTGACAACCGGCGACTGTAAGCTACACCCGCGTAGTGCGCCCCATTTGAATGTTCAAGGTATTGCGCTTCGATACGGCCGGACTTACCTGCAGCCATGCCCAGAATCCATGCGTCGCCCGATCTCTCGCCCTGCGAAAATACCGGCATGAACGCAATTCCCGCCTTTTTCGTATGCAATCCAAGCTGGTACACAGATCGATCGTTCAATCCGGACGACTGAATTCGGGTCACTCCGCCTGCAAGTCGCAGTGATTCTGTCAAACCGATGTCAGCATAGGCTCCTCGGTACTGATAGTCCCGTGAGATTCCGCCATGGAAATGAAACGGATCCATCCCCGCCACTGCGCCTTTTATGTTGGCGATGGTGTCGCCACTGCCCGAATAGCCCATGATGGAAAAACGATCAGTTCCAATCGAAACCCCGTGATACTGCTGATCAAGACGAAAGACAGACTGGGTGGCCAGCGTTGATTTGCGAAAGCCGTGACTCCAGGACAGAGTGGTTGTGGCATTCGACAACGCGTTGTCTGAATAGTCCTGACGATAGATTCGATCGTAGTGCAGCGGCGACCTGACCTGAAGGCGAAAGTCATCCTGCGTATGAATCAGATCAATTCGCTGAACCGCAAGAACCGGCATTGAAAACGCCAACGTTACAACCGTTAACCCTATCCGCCCAATCAGATTGCTGATATCACCTTTCGCTGTCATTCAAATATCTGAGCCCCCGCCCGGTTAGCTGTAAGTAAATCGGTAGAATAATACAGACTCAACGTCGGAGGCTCTAGCATCCCGGGTCATGCGACACTGTAGAATGACCTAAAGTGCAGTATTCAGTTGGATTTGAACAGTAGAACGCCGGCCAGTATGACGAGTGCTGCGCCCACAAAAACATTCACCGCCGGAACATCGCCAAACACCAGATAGCCCACCAGCACCGAGCCGATGATTTCCAGATAAACCAGGGGAGACAGCGTCGTCGTATCTGCAAAACGGAACGCCTGAATCGACATGAAATGACTTAACAGTGAGAGCACTCCGAGAGCCACAAACCAGACAAATGCACTGGTTGCTGGAATCTGCCATGTCAACACCGCCTGAGGCGTCAGAATCACCGCACCGAGCAGACACTGAAAGGCCAGCGTTTTCATCGCGTCCTCTTGACGCGATGCGGACCGGGTTGCAACCAGATAGATGGCAAACACAACTCCGCTGGCTATTGCGAGTATCAATCCGCTCGAAATACCGGTGGACGGCTCGACAATAAGAATCACTCCGAGGAATCCCAATGACATCGAGGCTATTTTGAGTGGCGAAAGAGTCTCTTTCAGTAACCAGACTGCCAGTAGTGCAGCAACGATCGGACCGATGAAATATGCACTGATCGCGTCGGCAAGGGGTGTCGTGGATATGGCCTGAAAATAGAGGGTCATCGACGTCACGAGACAGACCGTTCGCAAAAAATGAGCCCCGAGGTTTCGGCGAGGCAGGCAGCTGCGACCGTGGCGTGCGAATGCAATTGGCAGAATGATCACTGCAGCGACCAGATATCTGGCCCAGCTGATAAACAACGCGGAATGACCCGTGCTTAAATATTTCGCTACCGCATCAACCAGAGGAATCGTCAACATGGCCATTGCCATCAGCACAATCCCAAGTGTTCGGTCTTTATCCATTCGGGTACGCGGTTTAGTACAGATCAGGGATTAGTCAACAGAAATCGGGGCGCTTGTATGTGATCTGAGACCACTGTTATCGATCCATCGGTGTGCGGATTCATATATCAATAACAAACTGGGCAGTAAAAACAGAATCAGAAGAGTCGCAAAGGACAAGCCGAATGCGAGGCTGATAGCCATTGGAATCAGAAACTGTGCCTGTAGAGAAGTCTCGAACAGAAGCGGTGTAAGACCGGCAACCGTCGTCAGCGATGTAAGAATGACCGCTCTCAAGCGCTGACAAACCGCCTCTTCGATCGCCTGTCTGACCGCCATACCACCCTCCCTCAGCTGCTTGTAGAACATCACCAGGATGATCGAATCGTTCACAACAATGCCGGCAAGACCGAAAAAGCCGAACAACGATAGAAGAGTGACGTCCTGTCCCATAACAACATGGCCCCAGACGGCGCCAACAATTCCGAATGGAATAATAATCATCACCAAAAACGGCCAGCCATAGGAACCGAATACCCAGGTCAGAATCAGGTAAATGAGCGCCAGCGCCAGTATGAGACCGAACTTCATATCACCCAGTGTCTCCGCCTGGTCCCCCTGCCTGCCCTCAAACCTGAATTCCAGACCCGATTCTGCGGACAGTCGTGGCAGCATTCCCCGCTCGAGCTCAGCTCTAATTTTATTTGCATTGTTTACTGCGGGATCAACGTCAGCGATCACGGAAACCGCAAGTTGCCCGCCGTCATGACGAATAGTCTCAAACCCACGGTACATTCTGACAGTCGCGAGGTTTTCAATATTCTCCAAACGACCGTTTGGCAACACCAGATCCAGAGTATTGAGACTTGAAAGCGAACGGCGTTCCGCCTCCGGAAGCTGCACAGTCACATCAACTTCGTCATAGCCGTCAGACAACGTCTGCACTTCGAACCCGTCATAGGCCGCCCGCAGCTGGCGGGCGGCATCGCGAACGGTAACCCCCAGCACTTTTGCGGTCGGGGTCAACTCAAGGATCATCTGTTCACGTCCAAACGGGGCGTCGTCCCCGATACCGGACAGTCCGGGAAGATCACGCAGGACATCCTGCAACTCGAGCGCCGCACTTTTCAACTGCTCGATCGTCCCACCGGAAATCCTGATGTCGATATCCGAACCGGGTGGACCCGCCCTGGGTTCTACAAACGTGAGAAACTCGACCCCGGGAACCCTCGGCAACTTGCTTTGCCAGGCGGAAATGATGTCTCTGTTGCGCAGCTGACGTTGGTCCGGATCGACAAGTTCGGCTCGGACCGCTCCAAATTGATCGCCACGGGCCGAGCTGTCCCCCTCAGTTGAGCCGTGTCGGGTAATAACAAGATCGAGAATATCTTCCCCGGATTCGCGTTCCACCTCATACAGTGCACGCTCCATGCGCTCCAGATAAGACTCCACAACATCTGCAGGGGTTCCGGAAACGAAGCCCACATTGCCAAAGACGCGGTCCGCTTCAGCGGTCGGGAAAAACTGAAATCCAATTCGACCGCTGGCGAAGTATCCAATCGTCACGACCAACAGAGCCATAGACAATGCAACGACTGTCCATCGATAGCCCAGCGACTTCGACACAAGTTTGCGAAAAGTACCGTCACGAAAGCGATCGAAACGCCGATCAAACGACCGACGCCAGCCGGATATGTTGTAGTACTTCAGCTTTCTGAATGAGTGAGTCAGATGTCCCGGAAGGATCAGGAAACACTCGATAAGTGAGGCGATGATGACGCAAATTACGACCAGCGGAATCGACTGCATTATCGACCCCATAATCCCTCCCACCAGCATCAATGGAAGGAAGGCTGCTATAGTGCTTAAAGAAGACGAAAACACGGGTCCCAGCATTCGACGCGCGGCACGCTCTGAGGCGCCATCCTGATCAATACCGGTTTCGAACTCCGCCATCGCATTTTCGCCAACGACAATAGCGTCGTCGACAATTATTCCCAGAGCCATGATCAACGCAAACAGGCTAATCATGTTGATCGACCCACCCACAAAGTAAAGCACTGCCAGCGCGGCCATGAAAGACACCGGAATGCCAACGGCAATCCACCATGCCACCCTGCCATGCATAAACAGAAACAGAATTCCGACCACCAGTGTCAAACCACCGAGTCCGTTTTTTACCAGAAGAGAAATGCGCCCCTGTAAAAACTGCCACTGCTCGCTATAGGGAACCAGTTCTATTCCTTGCGGAAGTTTAGGTTGCGTGTCCTCAAGCCATTCGTAAAAAATTCCAGCGGCCTCCAGGCTATCGCTCGACTCGGTCCGATTCAGTGACATTTCCACAGCCGGTCGACCCTGATAGCGAATGCTTACTTGTCCGTGCTTTGGCTTTCGCTCAATATCGGCGATATCAGCTAACTGGACCAGGCGACCTTGATTTTCAGCGACTACCGGGACAGACGCAAAAGACAACTCGGTATCTCGTCGCTCTCTAAACCGGAGCTGGCGGGACGTTTCGTCCTGACCGATGATACCCACAGGCAGATTTTGCGACCAGGACCGTATTCGATTGCCAATATCTTCGAGAGACAAGTCCAGCTCGCGCAGTCTTCCGGTAGGGATCTCTATCGATATTTCTTCTTCCGGCAAACCGCTAATAAAAACCTTCGCAATTCCCCGGTCCAACAGTTCCGTCTCGAAGCGATTCACCAGATTTCTCAATTGGGAAACATCATCCGGTCCGGCAACAAGCAGTCGTGCGATGCCTTCATAACGCGTGATCTTCTGAACAACAGGCTGATCAATATCTGCAGGCAGATTGATTACCTGATCGACATTTTGCTTGACCTGATCAACGGCCTGCCCCATGTCTGTCTCCGGGGCAAACTCGATCGTAATGCTGGACACACCCTCTGCGGATGTCGATGTCATCGACTTTATAAAGTCCACATCCCGCAGGGACTGCTCCATGGGTATCGTCACCAGCGACTCGACATCTTCTGAACTGGCTCCGCTCCAGGTTGTGCGGACATTGACATAGTCAATATCAAAAGTTGGAAAGAACTGCGTATTGAGCTGCTTTATTCCCCAGACGCCCGCCAACAACATCATCACCATTAAAAGATTTGCCGCCACTGGATGGCGACTGAACACAGTAATCAGACCGGTTTCTCGGTACGCGTTCACAAGCGATTCAATTTTTATCTGTCAGAGGCGAGAATTTCTACCGCCAAACCGTCAATGGCCTGCGGCAGTCGTGACCGGAGTATATTTTCGCCCGTCTCAAAATCCGCGCCATCCAAAAGGATCTGCAGTCCATTGTCTGAACTGACCTGTCCAAGGGTACGCACTTTGCGACTTTTCAACGTGCCGTCAGTTACGACGTAAACCATATCATTGCCGTAGACCGAATCCGTATCCACAACTACAGATTCCGGCACCTCAGGCAGCACCAATTCAATCAAAAGCGTTCGTCCGAGTTCAGGAAGAGCATCTTGAGTTGAAAAAAATCCGTCGACGCCACCCTGACCCTGATCGATGCTGGAGGCCAGTCTAACCAAGTTCAGTCGGATACTCTGATTGTCTCCAAACTTTGCGATGCCCTCTGTTTTTTCACCGCGACTCAGTTTCAAACGAATTCGCTCAACGTACTCGGTCGGAATCTGACTCCGTACCTCGAGCGTATTGATGTCGAACAGGCGGACAAGCTGAGTGCCTCTGATCGCACGATCTCCGGGGGACACTCGCAGCTCGATGATCTGCGCATCGAATGGCGCACGAACCTGAGCACGCGCCAGATCTCTTTCGACCTGCTTTAAAACAGCCTTCGCTTTATCCAGACGCGCCTCCCAGAGTGCCTGTCGGGAATCAAAGTCATTGATCGCAAGCTGACGTTGGGAGATTGCAAGTCTCTGTCGCTGTTCCTCCTTCAGAGCATTGTCCAGAGTCGCTTTACTCCCTGCCGCAGAGCTGGCGAGACGACGCGCACGCTCAACTTCCTTCTGCGATAGAGACAACAGCTCCTTTTCCACAGCAAGAGATCTGAGATCAGATTGATAACGCTTGTTGTCGCTGGCAATCTGAGCTTCAATTTCTGCCACCTCAGCACGCCGCTGTAACAACTGCAATTCGGTGTCGGTTGAGTCCAGTGTCACCAGCAGATCACCTCTGGAGACCTGATTGCCTCTCCGTGCTTCTACCGTCAGCACATCGGCTTCGATAGCTGAGGTCATTACGCTGACTGAGGGAGACTCGACCTGTCCGTAAAGTTGCAGCGTTGGCGAGACCACCGTCTTGATCACAGGGTCGACGGATACTATCGGCAACCGAACAGTTATCGGTGCAGGCTCGGTCTGCTCACGGCTTGCTTTGAGGTATTGAAAGCCGCCAACACCCAGTGCCAGGATCAACACCGGGAGTAAATATTTCAATATACCGTTCACACGTATTGGACTGGTTTTATACAGGTTCTGATTGTAATGTCGGAAAATCAATCATTGGTAAATTCTTTGCGGTAACGTGTTACAAGCTGTTTCAGTACGAAACCGGCTTTATCGATCTGTAAAATTCTGTCGTCATGAGTATCAAAAAGTATCTGGATAAATTTCGCAACGCAGAATACGTAAATCTTGTAGGACCTCTTTGTCAGGAACCCTGGGTCCACAACGATCCAACGATATACGTTGATGGAGGCGCATTGTTTCGCGACGGCTCCAAAGGCTGGAGTGTCGGCGACGGCGATTCGGCGGGCTTTGAGTTGGATGAAATGCTCAATCCATACAAAGACGAATCTGATCTGGCCTATGTTTTGACGCAGCTGACTAAACTCGGCCCTGATCTGAGACTGGCAGGATTTCTGGGTGGCAGAAAAGATCATGAGTTGTTCAATCTTGGTGAATTGAATCGATACCTCGAACAAAGTCCGGGAGCCAATCACGCCCTTTTTGACGATTTAATCATCGGGATTTCAGCGGGCGTCTGGAATCTTGATATCAATGGCTTGTTCAGCCTGGCAAGTGTTTCACACGGGCACGCCAAAATGAGCGGTGCGTGTCGATACGCAATTCCGCCTGGCACGCCAATTGTTCCGCTTTCGTCCTACGGACTCAGCAACGTTGGCACTGGGAATATAGAAATTTCCACCAACGTTCCCCTGTTTCTTTTCCACAGTGAGTCAGATACCGTAATCAGTAAACCCAGGCCGATAAAGAATGACGGACTTATTTGACTTCAGCTCGCAGAGCAAACGATTTGCCGTTATTGGTAATCCGATTGCGCACTCAAAATCACCTCAAATCCATCAGGCGTTTGCGCGTCAGTTCACACTGACAATTGAGTACCAGCGCACGCAGGTTGATCCCGGCGGATTCCATCAGGCGGTCAGTCATTTTGCGGCACACGGAGGTAGCGGCCTCAATATTACAGTGCCGTTCAAACTGGAAGCGTTTGACTGGTGCAGTCGTTTACCCAACCAATTGACCGAAAGAGCTGGTGCTGCTGGTGCCGTCAATACAATAAAGTTTAATAAAGACGGAACCGCATTGGGGGACAATACGGATGGTGTTGGAATGTTGCGTGATATAGAACAGAACGCCGGTGTCGAGGTCTCCGGTAAATCGTTATTGGTTATAGGTGCAGGCGGTGCAGTCCGAGGAATATTGCAACCTCTGATCGAGGCCGGCGCAGGTGAAGTTTGCATTGTAAACAGAACCGTGCAGAAAGCCCGAGATCTGGCATCACTGTTTTCAAACGATGACTGCCGTATCCTTGCAAGTAGTTACGCGCAGCTTGATAAACGTCCTTTTGACATCATTATTAATGGCACGTCTGCAAGCCTGGGTGGGGATTTACCTCCATTGCACAATGAATGCATAGCGGAACACTCACTGGCATACGATATGATGTACGCGTCTCGACCGACAGTGTTCATGGCATGGGCCAGCGGACACGGTGCAGGAAAATCACTGGATGGCCTGGGAATGCTGGTTGAACAGGCGGCCGAATCTTTTTACATATGGCATGACAAAAAACCCGTGACAGCACCAGTACTCGAAGAAATTCGCCAATTAAATTAATTTATGCCCAAACGCTTTGACAACGCACTGGTAATCGCGATCTCTTCCCGCGCACTGTTTGATCTCGAGGACAGTCATCGGATTTATCAAAATGACGGTATCGATGCGTACTGCCAGTACCAGATCGATCATGAAAACCAAACGCTGGAACCCGGTGTCGCGTTCTCAATGGTCAAAAAATTTCTGGCCCTGAATGCGGGCGTTGACGAAGACAACTCTCGCGTTGAAATTGTTCTGATCTCCCGGAACAGTGCCGATACCGGATTGCGTGTGTTTAACTCGATCGAACACTATGGACTTTCGATTACGCGTGCCGCGTTCACGGGTGGTCAGTCGCCGTGGCAATACATCAAACCGTTTGGGGCTCATTTATTTCTGTCCGCCGATCCAGAAGATGTTCGACAGGCGCTGGCAAGCGGAGCAGCGGCAGCTACGATACTGCCGTCACATCGCGAGAACGGTCATTCATCGCAACTCAAAATTGCTTTCGATGGTGACGCCGTACTGTTCTCGGACATCGCAGAGGCGATATATCAAACTCAGGGGCTGGAAGTCTTCAGTCACAGCGAAAAAAATCAGGCCAATCAGCCGTTGCCTGGCGGTCCATTCAAAAATGTACTGGGTGCATTGCACGACATCCAGCAGACCTGGCCACTGGAACAATCGCCGATCCGCACGGCGCTGATTACAGCACGAGCCGCACCCGCACACGAACGTGTAATTCGAACATTGAGAGCCTGGAATATCCGAATCGACGAGAGTTTTTTCCTCGGAGGAATGGACAAAGGCGAGTTCCTGAAAACATTCGATGCCGACATCTTTTTCGACGACCAGAGCGGTCACTGTGATTCGGCTCGAAAGCACGTTCCAACCGGGCATGTGCCATCCGGCATCTCTAATATAGGTGGGCGCTAATCCGGATAAATGTCCGATCGGTACAGAACAACGCAAATTCGATAAGCGTAAGCCAGGATGCATCACGCCTGCAGACCGCGCGATGAATGTACGCAAGCACTTCTAGAAATATTTTGCCAGGCTCAGCAGTAAAAAGTCATCGCTGGCAAAACCATTCACCGGGTTGCGTTCATCTTCATTAACCAGAATCTGCGCCTCAATTTCAATTTTCCAGCTTTGACCAAGGCGTCGTTCCGCCTCGAGACGCAGAGATGTGGTTTGGTCCTCCAAATCCACAATAGCGCCCGCAAGTAATGCAGTATCCTGAGCATCGTTAAACGCCAGTCTCGTGCCAAAAAAGAGGTCATCCTGAAAAACATTGAGTGGTGCGGAATCATCCCTGTCGTCATAGAGATATTCCATCAGTATTCCGACATCTTTATCAGAATCGAAAACCTGATAAAAAGAATATTCAAACCCTCCGACCATTGCCCCAAATGTGTCACCCTGACCCTCCCGAGCAATAGCTTCGAGCTTCCACAGCCAGGCCTCTCCCGTGTACTGGATGTCAATGCCGAACTGGTTGATAACGTCATAGTGGGGAATCAGCGTGGAGCCATCAGCTGAGGGTAATAGTCGTGGCTCCCGGGACGTGCCGTGGAACAGGGACAGACCGACATCCCAGTTGCCGAAATAGTGACTGTATCTAAGAGCAATATCCAGACGGCGATCTTCTCTGCCGGACTCGTACACCGGGTCGCTGGTATCAACGACCAGGGGTGCTCTCAATCGGCCGTCCACGCCCGCAAAAGTGCGTTCTCGAAAAAATGGCAAAATAAAGGCTTCGAACCGTCCGTAGTCTTTCTGCCAGGCGGATGCAAGCATTGGCTGTCCGAGATAATCTTCCTGATCAACATTTTCAACGCCATCGACCTGATTGATGATATTGACCAGATGACTGGACTCGGTGACACCCCAAAAAACGCGGTCCACACCCGCGGTGAACTCGAATTCATCGCCCAGAAACCTCCAGTAGGCCTCACGTATATCAAAGTGGGTTCTCTCGCGATCCTCGTTGTCAATACGAAAAAATGGTGTCAAACCCAGCTGCTGACTACCATTCTCACTTTCCCACGAAAACTCGGTCTCTGACACAACGCTGGTTTGACTACCCTGCAACTGACCTAGAAACAGGGGTCGGTCGGGAAAAAAACGGTTTTCAAATCCAATCGATCCGGATACCGACAAATTCTGTACAGCATGTGAAACCGGCGCTACAAGCGTCAACGTCAATACCGTTACTGTCAAAAAGCGGTTATCCATGATGCATCGATTGATAAACTAAATCAGTAACTCATACCTACCAGGCCAGAACTCGCTCATTTGCGAAGATATCATCGAGTGATTCACGAGATCGCACAATCTGGTAGCGATCTCCATCAACCAGAACTTCCGGCGTTCTTGGACGGGAATTGTAGTTGGAGCTCATTACTGCAGCGTACGCTCCTGAAGTTCGGACCGCCAGCAACTCCCCTTCCCCTGTTTTCAAACTTCGTTTCTTGCCAAGAAAATCTGCGCTTTCACAAACAGGGCCGACCACATCGAATTCTGTCATCGCCCCCTCGAAATTCTGATTTACCGGAATGATTTCCTGATACGCCTGATACAGCGCGGGTCGAATCAGATCATTCATGGCCGCGTCTACCACACAAAAATCCGTTGCATCACCACTTTTCAGATAGTTGACCCGCGTCAGCAATATTCCGGCATTACCGACAATCGCTCGACCCGGTTCTATTGCCACAGGGAGTGAACATTTGTTTGCTTCGAGACGCTCCCTGATGACTGCACAGTATTCTGCTGGCGATGGCGGTGTTTCGTCCGAATAACGAACGCCGAGCCCGCCGCCAAAATCAATCCACTCAACCGGTATGTCCTCATCCTCGAGACGACCGATAAATCCCAGTACCCGATCGAGAGCATCTCGATATGGATCGAGTTCAGTCAGTTGCGAACCAATGTGACACGCGACCCCACGTACATTAATGCTGGGGTGATCGTGAGCCTTTCGATAAACGCTAACGGCCTGATCGGGATGCAATCCAAACTTGTTTTCTCGCAGACCGGTCGAAATATAGGGATGAGTCCTGGCGTCGACATCGGGATTGATGCGGACCGAAATTGATGCGACCGTATTTAGACGGGTCGCTATATCGATGATTCGTTCGAGCTCTCCATCAGACTCAATATTGAAACTCTCGATGCCATTCTCTATCGCCAGCTCAATCTCCCAGGACTCTTTTCCAACCCCGGAAAAAATCGTTTTGGCCGGATCGCCGCCGGCGGCGATTACTCGCTTAAGTTCTCCTCCGGAAACAATGTCGAATCCGGAACCCAACCGTGCAAAAAGATTGAGCACAGCAAGGTTACTGTTGGCTTTTACCGCATAACAGATTTGGTGTGGATGACTGCCAAAGGCATCGTCGAATGCACGCCAATGTCGTTCGAGAGTTGCTCGCGAATAGATGTAACACGGGGTACCGACATCGGTTGCGATATCGGCAACGTCAACCTGCTCAGCATACAGCTGGCCATTTTGGTAATGAAAGTGGTCCACAAACGATTAGGGATGGGAGTTTCATACACGCTTGAAGCGTGAAGCCTGCGTCAGTGCGGCACGACTATCCAGCGTGTCAGCCGTCGCTCGATTGATTTTCGGACTGTTCACTCTCAGAAGTCTCGGGGAGATACAGCGGACCCTTTTGTCCGCAGGCCGAGAGTGCGAACACAGCGCAGATTAACAAAGCCCAAATTTTCATAACCCAATCTCTTTAAGTCACAGAATGCGAACGTGTCGTCCGCGAAGTGGTATCTCTCAGTCAACGCGAGATTGAAACCAACTACTCTTTAGCCATCGCGTTGCGACGTGCTTCGAGCCCCAGGATGACGTCCCGCGCGGCTTTCTTAACCCGCGACGGAGCCGTTCCACCGACGTGATCTCTGGCGTTCACAGAACCTTCCAGCGTAAGGATAGTATACACGTCATCGTCAATAGACGAGCTAAAATCTCGCAGCGTCTCAAGGTCCAGATCTGCCAGATCAACCCCCTTCTCGACAGCATGTTTGACAGTGTTTCCCACAACCTCGTGCGCATCCCGAAAAGCCAGACCTTTGCGCACCAGGTAGTCTGCAAGATCTGTCGCAGTCGCGTATCCCTTGTTAGCAGCCTCATAGAGTTTTTCTGCATCCGGCTGCATACCCGGAAGCATTGCAGCAAATATCTGCAGGCACTGCTCCAGAGTATCGATCGAATCAAACAATGGCTCCTTGTCTTCCTGATTGTCCCGATTGTAGGTAAGCGGTTGTGCCTTCATCAGCACCAGAAGCGATGTCAGATTTCCAATAACACGTGCGCTTTTTCCACGCGTAAGTTCTGCCATATCCGGGTTCTTTTTTTGCGGCATGATGCTCGATCCGGTGCAAAATGCCTCGCCCAGATCAACGAATCCGAAAGCATCTGAGCTCCACAGGACCAGCTCTTCTGCCATACGTGATAGATGCACCATGGTTATCGCTGCAGCAGCATTGAATTCCATCGCGAAATCGCGATCAGAGACCGAATCAAGGGAATTCGCAGACGGCCCATCAAAGCCCAGTTCGGTGGATGTCATATGCCGATCAATCGAAAAGCTGGTGCCCGCCAGTGCTGCACAGCCCAGAGGAGATATGTTGAGCCGCTTTCTGCAATCAATGAACCGGGAGTAATCGCGTTCAAGCATCTCATTCCATGCAAGCATATGGTGACCAAAAGTCACAGGCTGGGCTGTTTGCATGTGGGTGAATCCCGGCATCACGGTATCGTGATATGTGGCGGCCTTCTGCGCCAGCTCGGATTGCGCGCGTGAGATCGAATTGGTAATCCGATCAATACTGTCCCGGACAAACAAGCGAATATCAGTGGCAACCTGATCGTTTCGGGAACGCGCAGTGTGCAATTTTTTCCCTGCCTCTCCGATACGCTCGGTGAGCATGGCCTCGATATTCATATGCACGTCTTCGTAGGCGATTTTCCAATCCATGCTGTTGCCTTCGATATCGGTCTCAATATTCTTCAAACCCGCTTCAATTTTGTTAAATTCGTCCGCTGTCAATACACCGACGTCGGCCAGCATTCGCGCGTGGGCAATCGATCCCGCAATATCGTGTTTATAGAGCCGCCAGTCGAAGCTCACTGATTCAGAAAATGACTCCATAAGGTCGTTGGTGGAGGTGGAAAAACGCCCTCCCCAGAGTTTGGCTTTTTGCATCAAATCACCGAGAAAACAAGACAAATGGCACGATCAGGACGCCTCTTTCAGCCCTTCACGAATCAAAAACTACCATTCGTCGGATAAGTTTGAAATGTACTGAAGAGGTAGTTTAACCTCTATCTCAACAAGCTAAAACTTGTTGTTCTGTCAGGTCATTACCCCCTTCAGCAGACACCCCCATTCTGTTTGATCTGTCAGAAATATTTGCTCCCCTGCCGGAATACCGGCCGGGGAGTTTTCTTTTGTGGGCACAGGAAATTGTCCTCTCCCAGGTTCGGAAAATAACACGAACTGTTGATTTTCAAATTCCAACGGCGGATTGCACACCGACCTGTATTCAGATATGGTTTTGACCCCGCAGATCACTGCTGTTTGCGGCGCTGACTGGAAACAGCCCCGCTTACCCCTTTTAATTCCCTCAAGTTCCGAAATTTACAGTGCTGAATCGTAACTATCATCTCGATTTCGAACGTGGTCGATTTCCGTTTCGGCTGATTTTTATCAGCTTCGCTCTGCTGTTTATGGCATTGGGATTTTCCAACGGGACTTATTGGGATTCGGCAGTCACACCTTTTCAACTGGTCATATTTGGTGGCGTTCTGCTTGTCTGGATACTGGTTTCTCTGATCATGCTGCGAATTCTTTACGGGCTGATAAGCAGTCGCAAGATTGCGGGGGGTATCTTTGTATGCTGGCTTACGATGACCGGTGTGGCACTGGTCATCTATCTGTTTTTACTGATTTATTCGGACTTCGATCCCGAGCGCCTGCGTCAGCTCACTCGTGGCGTCCTCACACCAACTACGGGTCGAACTCTGGTGATAATGGTTGCGGTGTTTTCTCCATTCCTGTTGTGGGTGGAAAGCGTTATTTTCGCCAACAAAGCCGCACTCGCCGCGATGGAAACCAAGACGTTCTCTAATCTTGATTTCAGGATTCGTCCTCATTTCCTGTTCAACACATTGAACAGTGTAGCCGGACTGATCAGCATTCACCCCAAGAGAGCAGAGACAGCCCTTTATTATCTTGCCGACGTATTTCGTGTTGTGATGGCGGATAAGCGGCAACTGGTGCCATTGAAAGCTGAACTTGATCTGGCGGAAAAGTACCTGTTTCTCGAGAAAACCCGACTTGGAGAGCGGTTAAAAATATCCAGCAAGATCGACCCCAAGTCTGTAGGTATTCGTGTGCCCGTGCTGCTTTTGCAACCATTGCTCGAAAATGCGGTTTACCACGGAATTGAAACCCGATTCAAAGGTGGTACGATCACGATGAACATCAGAGTCATCGACAACGAATTGATTATCAAAATCACCAACCCGCTTCCGGAAGGCAATATTAAGCGCGAGTCGGGAAACAAGGTCGCCCAGGATAACCTCAGAGACCGAATGACCAAATCATTTGGCCGAAAGTCGTCGTTGGATGCTTATCAGGCGGAGAGCAGCTACAACGTAATCGTTCGAATTCCGCTTTAGTCAGCCAGAGTCAACCAAGTGAAGTATTTGATAATTGATGATGAGCCAATCGCTCGCGTCAGATTGCGGGAGATGCTCGGTCGCATCGATCCCAGCGGATATATTCTTGAAGCTGAAAATGGCGAGGAGGCCATGTCCATTTACGAGCAGGAAGCCGCCGAAGTACTGCTCGTTGACATCCGCATGCCCGGCATTAGCGGGATTGAACTTGCCTATCATTTATCCGCTCTGGACAACCCGCCGGCGGTGATTTTTACGACGGCCTACAATGAATACGCACTCGAAGCCTTCGAGGCAAACGCCATCGACTATCTGCTGAAACCAATACAGCAGGACAGATTGAAACGCGCCTTAGCCAAGGCGGACCCGATTACGAAAAGTCAGGGGAATGCCCTCAAAGAGGGCGGCAGCCGGTCGCATATTGCCGTCAATCAAAAAGGAAAAATCAAACTCGTGCCGCTTCATCAGATTTGCTACTTCCGGGCGGAAAACAAGTACGTGGCGGTAAGGACACGAGACGCTCGTTACCTGATCAATGAGACCCTCAATCAGCTTGAGGAGGACATGGACGATGAATTTATCCGGGTGCATCGGAACGCGCTGATTTCGACGCGATTCCTGGAGGGCCTTGAAAAAATCGACGACAACCGCTGGTGTGTATTGTTTCAGGATATTGATGACAAACTGGAAATCAGTCGTCGACAGACGCCTACCATACGACGCTGGTTACGAAACAAACCAATCTAGGTTGATCCGTATTCCTGGTTAAGGAACGCGATGATATCTCGCGACTCGGGCAACCATACTTCGTCGCCTTCATCGTTCGTATATCTCAGAACCGGAACCGTGCCTCTGCCAGTCGCGGATTGAAGCGCTTCCCGATGAGCACTGTCAGCCCAGATATTTCTGACATCAACATCGACCTTCAACTGGCCAACCACACGCATTACCCGGTAGCAGAATCCACAATAATTGCGAACATAAAGGGCCGGTCTGTTTTTGCTCACTGTTGCTGCGATCAACGCTTGAATGTGTAGATGAAATGAGGACTCTGAAACGGATTGCAAGTTCCGGTATGGATTGGATATTCTGGAACAGTTACAACTCTGGAAACCAATATGCCTGAATTCAAATTGCACTGCTTCGCTCAATCCGGCAACGCCTACAAGGCTGCATTGATGCTTGCGTTGTGCGGCGCCGACTGGAAACCCCAATTTGTCGACTTTTTCAATGGCGAGACCCGCTCAGAATCGTTTCGCAAGCTGAATCCAATGGGCGAAGTCCCGGTACTGGAACACCGGGATGAAGTGTTCTCACAAAGCGGCGTAATACTCGATTATCTGGCCGATACCCTAAACCAGTTTGCAGCCACGAACGAGCAGAGCGCGAGAGAAATTCTCAGGTGGATTTTATTTGACAACCATAAACTGACGGGGTCAATTGCAGTACTGCGATTTTTGCGCACATTCACCCGGAACGGCGAAAACGACGTCACGCGCTTTTATGAAAATCGATCTAAAAACGCCCTGCAAACTCTCGAGAACCACCTTCAACAAAATCCGTTCGTTGTGGATCAGCAGCTGTCGATTGCCGACATTTCAATTTGCGGGTATCTCTACTATGACGACGAATTCGGATTTAGTCTGGGACAATACACGGCTATTCAAAAGTGGCTCGACAGTATAAGCGCAATGCCGGGATGGCAGCACCCCTATGAAATGATGCCAGGACATCCGTTAACGCAAGCCTAGCCGATTTTTGACAGCTTCATCAGCTTCTTCAGATCCTTCAGCAACAGGCTGGGATTCAGTTCCACAGGGATGATCATCATTGCATTTCCAATGGGATCCACAAGCACAGCGTCATCGCGATGTTTTGCATGGTTGCTGAATATCGTCTGCAGCTGGCTGCCTAACGCCGGATCGATAGTCAATGCCCTGATCGCATCGGGATGCTCTGTCGACAGCCCTGAGAGCATCTGTTCATCAGGTGAAATCAGCAGCCTTTGCACCCTGTCCATATCCTTTCCAAGTGCAATCCGCGTCTGACGAGTATTGTATAGCGACGTCTCACAACTCGAATCGCAGACGGCCCCCATTATGTGAATAATGGTCCAGCGTTTTTCGAGTCGATCGAGATTAATGGTATTGCCCTGTATATCAGGCTGTTCAAAAGGCTGGAGCTTCCTGACCGGCTCAATCAGTGGTGAGTGATTAACCAGTGAGCTGGTGGCACCGACTCCGCCGAGACCGTAGTACCAAAAAAATGCAACTGCTAATGGCCCGATAAAACACGCCAGAACCATCAGCAACTTGACTCTTCCTCTTCGCACCTTTGACGGGTTTTCCTCTGAATTCATAGTCTTTAACTGCAGTGAATTAATCTTTTCTCTTCAACCAGATGATGCCGAATATAGCGAGTACAAGGGCCAGGCCCCACCACTGGGCAGCATACGCGTAATGTCGCGACGGTTCGACGACGTTAGGTTGCCAAAGTCTCTTCAGTGACAGCGGATGATCGGCATCGATAACCAGAACCGCTTTTTCGACTTCGATTCCCAGCGCATCTCCCAGCGCATGTGCGTCAAAATACTGGAACGTTCTGGGCCATTCGGTTCCTGGATAAATGGGGTCTCCCAGTGTAAAACCCAGATCAGGTCTGTACAGGGTTCCTTTCGGATAGTGTTCGGGTTTTTCAGCCGGCATCTCGACAGCGCTCCGGTCTCCAGACTGGTTCATCCAACCTCGATTAACCAATATCACTTTTCCGTCACCGTCGAGTAAGTATGGTGTGTAAACTTCAAAACCGACCTGACCTTCTGAAATTCGATTGTCCAGCAGAAAAGTGTTCCCGTGCAGCCATCTGCCCGCGAGCCTGACGGCTTTAAACTCGCCGGAGGTCAAAACGGTTACAACGGAATCGTGAGTGGTTTCGGACACTGTCTCGACTGTTGCCGATTCCGAAATGGAAAATTCGCTTTCCACCTCAGCTTTCTGCAGTCCCCGATTTAATTGCCAGTAACCTAAACCGAGCAGTACAGACATCCCGACACAAAACAGGATATAGCGTAAATATCGCAGGTGCATTAACCTCGACTCACAATATAAAGATCACTCACTGCCCCGAGACACCGAATCCCCCGACATGCTTCTGTTCAAACTTATTATCGTCATTCTTCTACTGTTCGTAGTCGTAAGCCTGTTCACAGCGCTTTTTTTTCTGATCAAGGACCCAGGGAGTTCCAAACGGATCGTCAAGTCACTCACCGTTCGAATCAGTCTCTCGTTGTTTATCATGGCTCTGCTGTTTGTCGGAGCTAAGTTCGGCATTATTGAGCCTCACGGGTTTGGTGAGTAGGTGACTATAGGCGATTTTTAACGTTCGGAACCGAGTAAATCAAAAACCGCCCGGATCATTTTGTTGGTCCGGCGTTTCTATTTCGAAACCGCATAAAAAAGGCCCCGTTAAAGGGGCCTTTTTGTACGTCACGGGGGATTGATTTACATCATCCCGCCCATTCCACCCATGTCCGGCATCGGTGGAGCTGCAGGTTTGTCTTCTGGAATTTCAGAGATCATCGCCTCCGTTGTGATCAAAAGACCTGCGATTGACGCAGCGTTTTGCAGCGCGGTTCGAGTGACCTTGGTAGGATCGAGAATACCCATTTCGATCATATCGCCGTACTCACTCTTGCCCGCGTTATAACCATAATTGCCCTTGTTCTCAGCAACGTTGTTCAGGATAACCGACGCATCTTCGCCCGCGTTGCTGACGATTTGTCGAAGCGGTTCTTCCAGAGAACGCAGTACAATCTTAATGCCCATGTCTTGATCAGCGTTTTCTCCCTCACAGGCAGAAACGGCACTCAGGCAGCGAACGAGAGCGGTACCACCACCAGGCACTACACCTTCTTCGACGGCAGCACGGGTAGCGTGCAGTGCGTCCTCAACGCGGGCCTTTTTCTCTTTCATCTCGACTTCAGTCGCGGCACCCACCTTGATCACTGCAACACCGCCGGCAAGCTTGGCCACACGTTCCTGCATTTTCTCGCGATCATAGTCGGAAGTCGCTTCTTCAATCTGGGCACGAATCTGACCGACACGGGCTTCGATTTCATCACTGGAGCCAGCACCGTCGATAACCGTGGTGTTTTCCTTTGTCACCTGGATTCGCTTGGCTTCGCCCAGATCTTCGAGAGTCGCAGCTTCCAGACTCATTCCGACTTCTTCAGAAATGACCTGGCCACCGGTCAGAATCGCAATATCCTGCAGCATGGCTTTTCGTCGGTCGCCAAATCCAGGTGCTTTAACTGCACAGACTTTGACGATTCCACGCATATTGTTGACAACCAGAGTTGCCAGCGCTTCACCTTCAACGTCCTCAGCAATTACCATCAGAGGTCGGCTCGACTTGGCCACACCCTCAAGCGTGGGCAGCAGGTCACGAATGTTGGAGATCTTTTTGTCGTAGATCAGGATATAAGGATTCTCCAGATCAACACTCATGCTGTCCTGATTGTTGACGAAGTACGGCGACAGATAGCCGCGATCGAACTGCATACCTTCAACGACTTCAAGTTCGTTTTCCAGTACGTTGCCTTCTTCCACGGTAATAACGCCTTCTTTACCGACTTTCTCCATCGCTTCCGCGATGATGTCACCGACGCTATTGTCCGCATTCGCAGAAACGGTACCCACCTGCGCGATTTCTTTGTGGTCGGCGCATGGCTTTGACAGACCTTTCAGATCTTCAATTGCGGCTATGACAGCTTTGTCAATTCCGCGCTTAAGGTCCATCGGGTTCATGCCGGCGGCGACGGCTTTCATGCCCTCGCGAACCATCGCCTGTGCAAGGACGGTTGCCGTTGTGGTGCCGTCACCTGCGACGTCAGAGGTTTTGGAAGCCACTTCCTTCACCATCTGAGCGCCCATATTTTCGAGCTTGTCTTTCAGCTCAACTTCTTTCGCAACCGATACACCGTCTTTGGTCACAGTCGGCGCTCCGAATGACTTATCCAGAACGACATTGCGGCCTTTTGGACCCAGGGTTACTTTTACGGCGTCGGCCAGGGTGTTAACACCCTTCAGCATACGCGCACGGGCGCTTTCGCCAAATACAACTTCTTTAGCTGCCATTGTTAAAAATCCTCTAGCTATTCAGATTTATTCGATCACGCCCATGATGTCGTCTTCACGCATCACAAGCACTTCTTCACCGTCGATTTTGACGTCGGTTCCGGAATATTTTCCGAAAAGAACCTTGTCACCGACTTTGACGTCCAGCCCACGCTGTTCGCCACGGTCCCAAACTTTTACATTACCGACAGCGACAAC
>JBCCGE010000035.1:0-32651 GCA_039029455.1 Pseudomonadota bacterium
GTGGAACGACACGTCGTCTCGGGACTGCGACTGTGACACTTAGGGACACAACAAAAGTGGCAAATGGGGCTCATCGCTATACGAATTCAGGAGAAGAACCTATTGAGTTCAATTTGTGAACAAAATCACAGAACGTTTGTGAACATTCACGTATAGTCTTCCGCAAAATAATTCCAGAAACAGTTCACTACTGATCAATCTTTTTCGATACGATAAGACTGATTTTGGGCACCGAATAAATTTACTATTTATATAAACCCAGGTTTGGAAAATTGACCAGAATTAAAGCTCGATACTCAGTGCCACTTGTCACAGGCTTTTTACTATTGGTCCTGACACTATTAGGTACTCCCTTTGCTGTTCATGCGGGCAGTATTGCAGGAACATTGACGCTTCCATCCGGGGCCTATTCACTGCCTTCTGACATGCAGATGTTCGTGTCAGCCAGAGCAACGGTCGGCAGTCCGACAAGTCACTCTCGGCAAACACTGATTACATTTGATGCGGCAAGTCTGCCGGGTTCAGGTGAAACGTTTTTGATTACCGGTCTTCTAAACGACCATGACTACACCCTGAGCTATAGCTGCACTGGCTTTACATTTCCACTGCCGTGCAGAGATTTTGTCCCCAGACTAAATTTCAATGATTCAGCGGTTAATGATACTGTTTTGAGACGGGAAGACGGACAGGTATTTGATGGAGCGGCTGACACCACAGGCATAGCGATTCCTATACAAATTGGAACAGCATATTCTGGAACTATCTTCATCCCCGGCGGTGAGAACGCTGCTGGTGACATTTCATTTACAGTGTTGGCTCGAAACGTCAATACGCCGCAGACAGTTCTGCTTCAAACATCACATACGATTGCTCAGGGAACGAACTCCATTGAAATTGAGATACATGTTCCTGACGATGATTCCGAATCCTGGCATATCGGTTACGCGTGTGTCAGTGCGCTCGATCCGGACTGCGGTGTTTTCCAGAGAGAGGGGTACACAAAAGATGGCGCCACAAACAATACAGTCGAAGAAACAGATGACGCCGATGTGTTCGTTGGCGACACTCCGGATTCAACTCTGAACTTTGCTTTTCTTACAGGCTTTAGAATCTCCGGAACGGTATTTACACCTGAAGCCGTAGAGGATGCAGCAGGTATTCTGCTCACTATCCGAGCTCAGGATACAACTGACTCTACAAATTTCTCCAGCACTCCGGTGACAATTTCTCAAGGCAGTGATCAAGAGTCCTACGAACTTACCGTTTCTCTAAAAGAGGATGCTGAATGGCTGGTAAGTTACAGCTGTCAGGAGCTGGCGACACCATTTGAGTGCGCAAAGTACCTTCAAAGTGGTTTGTATGATGACGATGGGACAGTGGAAAGCTCAGATCAGGTGGATCCGCTGCTGGCAGGAGGCGAGTCTCATGAGGATATCGATCTCACGCTTATTCGAGGAGTGACGCTAACGGGTGTACTTCAGCTCACAGCTGGAGAAGCGCCTTTTGGCGGCCTGACGTTTAGAGTCAATGCGGAAGAAACTACCGGATCAAATCTTGAATTTTCCCAGTTAGTCGAAATTGATGAAGGTGCAAATTCGACGGATTTCAGTATCGTTGTGAATACCAGTGTTACGGCACAATATCGTTTGCGTTATCGTTGCACGGACAGTCTGACTCCACAATGCGATCGGGTGACGGAGAGTGCGTTTTATGATGCAGCAACTGAAACCATGGTTGAAGAAAGTGGTGATGCAACCCCGTTGGCAAACAACGGTATGGCCGTGGCGGATTTAAC
Source organism: Pseudomonadota bacterium (assembly GCA_039029455.1). Taxonomy (GTDB): domain Bacteria; phylum Pseudomonadota; class Gammaproteobacteria; order Arenicellales; family Poriferihabitantaceae; genus JBCCGE01. The sequence goes on from JBCCGE010000035.1 coordinate 1,796, forward strand.
GCTTCTTGTCGAGAGCAGCGGGCTTGTTGACAGCGGGGGACTCTGTATACCGATCAGGGCAAGCAATGGTGCAATTGTGACGGTGTGCATGTAGTGCAATTCCTCTCACCCCGCCGGACCCAATAGCATTGCAATTGATGCGATCTTGCCATTGCACATCTCTTCAGTTTTCCTCAGAAAAAACAGCAAGGCAAACAGCAGTAGCATTACACTGATGATAGAAAGTCCGGCGAGGACCAGACTGAAATAGTTAATAGCTACAGAGACTAAAAATGGATAGCTTACAAATGTACTGCTATAGTGCTTTGTCCAGAGGAATGGTGGAAAAGCGTTGCACTAAGTAAGGATGTCAGACCATCTGATTTATCTAATTCGACTCAATTGGCCGTAATCTGGAAATTCATGACCTACGCTTTGGCGGGCTATCTATCGCTGACTTTGCTGGTGTATTTCTCGCAAAGAAAAATGCTTTATCTCCCTGACAAGTCCGCAGTTTCCGGGGACGTCACCGTGATCAGGGGCATGCATCCATGGCCTCCGGATACCGAGTATCGTGGATACATTGGTTTGGCGGGTCAAACATCAGAGCGAGGCACAGTGGTAGTGCTCCACGGTAACGCCGGAAACGCGTCTGATCGAACGTATTACCTGGAGGCGCTGGAACCGCTGGGTTACCGAGTTATTTTGATTGAGTATCCGGGATACGGAGATCGCGGGGGCAAGCCGACCGAAAGCCAGTTGGTTCAGGATGCCGTCGATACTCTAAAGAGGGTGAAAAAAATCTATGGAGCGCCAATTTATTTATGGGGAGAATCCCTTGGTGCGGGCGTAGCAGCGGCAACAGTCGCAAATGCTGAAACTCCAATCGATGGCGTCGTCATGATGACGCCGTGGGACACGCTAGGTGAGGTTGCGCAATCTCATTATTGGTATCTGCCCGCGCGATGGCTCGTTAAAGACAAATACAATAGTGTCGATAACCTCTCCGACTACAGTGGCAACGTTGCAGTTGTTCTCGCTGGTCGTGATGAGGTGATACCCGTTAGGCACGGCGAGAAGCTCTGGCAGTCCATCAAGAGCAACAAAAAGCTCTGGGTATTTGAGCACGCCACTCACAACCGTATGCCACTGGAACCGAGTCGGTCCTGGTGGCGAGAGGTCATGCATTTTTTGTCGAGCGAGCACGTCTCCGAGTAGGGGGTTTGGGTTTTTAGGGTGAAGCAACAGTCTCCTCTGAAATTTTTAGAAATGTAAACCATGACCGATTGCGGTCATACATGCCTCCTGCAGACCTTCGCTCAGGGTAGGGTGCGCGTGAATCGTCGCAGCAATATCTTCGGCACGGGCCCCCATTTCAATAGCAATAGAAAATGCCGCCGAAAGTTCAGAAACGCCAACACCCACTGCCTGTATGCCCAAAATAACGTTGGTGTTTTTCTGAGTAACAACACGGATAAATCCATCTTCACGTTGCAGGGTCATGGCCCGACCGTTTGCGCCCAATGGAAACTTTGATACACGGTACTCGGCCCCGACCGCACCGGCCTGATCCGGCGAGAGACCTGCGGTGACGATTTCAGGATCGGTAAAACACACTGAGGGTATGCATTGTTTGTCCCAACTTTGCTTTTGACCTGCAACAATTTTTGCCACCATATCACCCTGCGCCATTGCACGATGGGCGAGCATGGGTTCGCCGGTCACATCGCCTATTGCGAAAACGCCACGCATCGACGTCCGGCACTGATCGTCAATTTCTAGATAACCGTTGCTTTCTGTCAGGCTGAGTTCCTCAAGGCCCCAGCCGGATAGGCGCGGGCGTCTACCCACTGTTACCAGAACTTTACTGGCGTGTACTGACTCTTCGTTGCCATCGGAGTCGAGAATCTTAAGCTCTGCCTTTGTCTTGTCATAACTTAACGCGGTCGTCTGCGTCAGAATATTTGCACCTAACTTCTCTAAACGCTTCAAAACAGGTCGGGAAAGTTCGTCGTCGTATTGGGGCAGGAGCCGGGTCTCGGATTCAATGATGCTGACTTTAGTGCCGAATTTTGCGAAGCAGGTGCCTAGTTCCAGACCGATGTAGCCGCCGCCAACTATGGCCAGCGATTCCGGTACTTCAGATAAGGACAGCAGCTCTTTGGACGATAATATGTGATCGTCAAACGGCAGCGTGGGTATTGAAACAGGCTCTGATCCGGTAGCGATTACGGCATATTCACAATGTACCTGCACCGAACCGTTGGTTGATTCGACCACAACTGTTTTGCCATCGCGAAATTTCGCGTTGCCCTGCAAAACCCGAACATTCGCTCTTTTGAGCAAACCAGAAACTCCGGTATTGAGACGACTAACGATGCTGTTTTTCCAGTCAATAGTTTTTTGCAGGTCGATGGTGGCTGCGCTGGCGCGAATTCCCATCGTTGATTCTGCGTCTCTGGCGTCACAAAATGATTTCACATGATGAAACTCATCGGCGGCATGAATTAACGCCTTTGAGGGGATACAACCCACGTTCAGGCAGGTGCCACCGAGGCGCTCCGATTCGACAATAACTGTATCCACTCCGAGTTGACCGGCGCGGATGGCACAAACGTAGCCCCCGGGACCTGCACCTATGATCAGGAGTTTTGTATTAATCGTCTCCATATCAGTCATCCAGGAACAACATTGCGGGTTTTTCCAGCAGTGTTTTCAGCTTGTTGACGAAAACAGCGGCGTCCCAGCCATCAATAACCCGATGGTCAAAACTGCAGGAGAGATTCATCATTTTCCTCGGGACAAACTGTTGACCGTCCCAAAATGGTCGCACAGACATTTTGTTGATGCCCACAATTGCAACCTCCGGATAGTTAATAATCGGCGTAGTAGCCAAAGCGCCGAGCGCTCCGAGTGACGTTATCGTAATCGTAGAGCCAGTCAGCTCTTCTCGTGCCGCCGTTCCTTCTCTGCACTCATTGGCCAATCGCAACACTTCAGATGCATTCTGCCAAAGCGAATTTGCTTCACTGTGCCGTACTACCGGCACAACCAAACCGTTATCCGTTTGTGTGGCGACGCCAATGTGCACACCGCCGTACTGAGTGATTGTGTTCGCATCATCGTCATACAAGGAATTGAGTGCTGGCTGATCCTGCACAGCCTCGACGATTGACTTCATCACAAATGGCAGAATCGTCAATTTGGTTCGCGAACCACTGTGCCTCTCATTGAGCTCGGCACGCAGTTCTTCCAGATACTGAACATCCACCTCTTCCACGATCGTGATGTGGGGTATACGCGACTTCGACAGAGACATCTTCTCCGCAATCTTGCGGCGCATGCCAACCACTTTGATGACTTGAGTGTCCGTATTCAGAACTTTTGTCGCACCGCCATGTGTTGAGGTTTCTCTCACATGATCGTCAAGATCGCTATGCACAACGCGCCCCGCGGGGCCACTGCCTGAGACGGTGGAAATATCAATCCCCAATTCCCTTGCTCTTTGCCGCACAGAAGGCGCAGCCAGAACTCTTTTAACCACCGTTTTCGAAACATCATTAGACACCGCTTCGCGATCTCCTTTCTCGGCAACAGCATCATCTCCTCTGACCGTGTCTTCGAACTCTGAATTTTTGGTGTCTTCGGCGACAATATTCTCAGTCGGCGATTTCACCATCTCGGATGTATCCGCGTCGCCGTCAATTTCAATATGAATCAGGTCTGACCCAACAGCCACAATGTCACCCACATCGGCGCAGAGTTTTCTCACTTCTCCGTGAACACTGCTCGGCACGTCTATTGCAGCCTTGTCCGTCATTACGGCGCAGATGAGCTGATCTTCAGCAACTTGATCGCCTACACCAACATGCCACTCAGTGAGCTCGACTTCAGCGACACCTTCGCCAACATCGCTCATTCGGATAACAAACAAGCCCATGACTAGTTTTCCAGCGCTGTCTGTAAAGCCCTGCCGACCCGTGCTGGTCCAGGGAAATAATCCCACTCCTGAGCGTGCGGGTAAGGGGTATCCCAGCCAGTTACCCTTTGAATAGGAACTTCCAGATGATAAAAACAGTGCTGTTGAATCAGGGCGGCAAGTTCTGCGCCAAATCCGCTTGTGAGCGTGGCTTCATGAACAATGACGCAGCGCCCGGTCTTTTGAACGGACGACACAATAGTCTCCAAATCGAGTGGTAGTAACGTCCGCAGATCGACGATTTCAGCATCGATACCGGTTTCGCTTGCTGCCGCTTCTGCAACATAAACCATTGTGCCGTAGGCAAGAATCGTAACCTGTGTTCCATCACGTCGTACTTCTGCTTTGCCGAGCGGCAATGCGTAGTAATCCTCCGGTACTTTGCCTGCGTCGTGGTTTCTCCATGACGCGATAGGGGCATCGTGATGACCATCAAACGGCCCGTTGTAGAGTCGCTTCGGTTCGAGAAAGATTACCGGGTCAGGATCTTCGATCGCTGCAGCCAGAAGCCCTTTGGCATCATAGGGATTGGAGGGCATCACTGTTTTTAATCCGGATACATGCGTAAATATTGCTTCAGGACTCTGACTGTGTGTTTGCCCGCCAAAGATTCCGCCGCCAACCGGCATACGGATGACCAAAGGACATGTAAAGTCGCCTGCAGAACGGTGCCGCAGTCGCGCGGCCTCAGATACGATCTGATCGAAAGCCGGATAGACATAGTCGGCAAACTGGACTTCAACGCACGGACGCAAACCGTAAGCCGCCATTCCGATTGCAGTACCCACGATTCCCAATTCACTGATTGGTGAATCGAAACACCGTGTTTTGCCATACTTTTCCTGCAATCCCGAAGTGCAGCGGAACACTCCACCAAAATAGCCGACGTCCTGACCAAACACCACAACGCGGTCATCACGCTCCATCGAACAATCGTGGGCGCTACGTATGGCCTCAATCATTGTCATGTGGGACATGATCAGTACCCCGCCTCTTGTCTCTGCCGTATCAAGTGTGCAGGCATCTCTTCAAAGACACCTTCAAACATATCGCGTGCCGAAGGCGGACTACCGGAGATTAGTGTGCCGATTTCTTCCGAAGCTTTTTGCGCATTAACAACCTGAGCTTCGATCTCCTGTTCGGCTTCAAGATGCCGCTGTTCCGACCACACGCCTTGCTTAATCAAATGCGTTTTCAGTCGCAGGATAGGGTCTCCCAGAGGCCAGGCATCGCCTTCTTCCTTCGGCCGATAGGCGCCCGGATCATCAGAAGTGGAATGTCCACCGGCACGATATGTCACATACTCTATGAGAGTCGGCCCGAGGTTTCGCCGCGCTCGTTCGCAGGCCCAGGTGGCGACAGAATGAACTGCAAGAAAGTCGTTGCCATCCACCCGAAGTGACGGAATGCCAAAACCATGTCCCCTTGACGCGAAAGTTGCAGCGCCTCCTTTGGCGATGCCCTGAAATGTGGATATGGCCCATTGATTGTTAACGATGTTCAGGACGACAGGAGCGCGATAGGTGGATGCGAATACCATCGCCGCGTGAAAATCGTTTTCGGCTGTCGCACCATCCCCCACCCAGCCGACAGCGATTTTTTTGTCGTTGCTGATCGCAGACGCCATCGCCCAGCCTACCGCTTGCGAGAACTGCGTCGTCAAATTTCCGGATATGGAAAAGAAGCCGTAGTCCTTTGCAGAATACATTATCGGCATTTGTCGCCCATGAATCGGATCCTGCTCGTTTGAGTAAATCTGATTCATCAGTTTTATAAGCGGATATTGTTGCGAAATGAGCAAGCCAACCTGCCGATAGGTCGGAAAGTTCATGTCTCCTTTTCGCAAAGCCTGCTGGAACGCGCAAGCGACCGCCTCCTCGCCAGCGCTCTTCATATAAAAGGATGTTTTACCCTGTCTTTGGGCCAGCACCATGCGGTTGTCAAAACTCCGCACCGTCATCATGTTCCGCAGTCCATCGATGAGCTCATCGTCTCCCAGACTACTCGCCCACGGTCCGACGGCGTCGCCGTCTTTGGACAATACGCGTATTACGGAAAAAGCGAGGTCGCGCATCGCTTCGGGTTCGACATCGACTTCCGGTCGCCCAGCTTCGCCGGCTTTTGGAATTTCTACTTCTGAAAAATCGGGTGCATCGCCAGGACGCACACCAGGGGAGGGGACATGAAGTGACAAGCCACTTTTTTTGGGCATTTTTGCTATCCTTTTTTAAACTGCAGAACGAACAAAGGTAATTGTCGACTGCAGGTTTATGGTTTCGATATGACCGTAAATCGTCAGCAGGATCACTGCTTAAGGTTTACACGCAAAGCCTATCATCAATTTTTGGATAAAGGAATCTCGGATTGCTTAGTGGAAGTAGCTATTCCACACAGTCTATAGCTAAATAATTTGGCGTTAAAAAATGATCAACGCGCCGGTCTTGCAAGTTGGCAGGCAACTTTCTACATCAGCGCTGCTAATAAATATACAGTCGATAGTGTGACAGAGCATCAATGCAGACATAAATACGCCGAGTTTCTCACCTCTGACTCAGTTGCTAGTTAGAAGCCTGAAGTGATGCACACATATGGATCATCACTGCCACATCGCCAGCTGGCCCGGTACATTTTGCGCTAACCGGTTTGGTCGTGCCGTTCCGGAAAACCCAAATCTGCTGCAGCGGCCCGCGTGGGGATTTTTTAATCCAGTATCCGTCTCCTAGATCAATTTTTTCTTCAACTTTTTTCCCTCCAACCATAGTGGCCGTGTTCAGAGCATCTTCCATATCTCGTGCGCCCAGTGGAGAAATATTGATATTGTATTCGTGAGCGCCGCCGGGAAGAACCTTGGTAAACGTGTGAGCGTAGTCGGACTTCTGTAACGTCTTGAATCCTTCCGGCACATCAACCACATAACCCATGGCTGCATCAGAAATCGTGGTCATAGAGACATTGTGCTCCGGAACGTCTATTTGAACGGAAGACTTGGGTGTTGAAGCACCTGCCGACGCGTTCATGCTCCCGGATGCGTTGTCTGCAATATCTTCCATTCCCGGCATTTCCATCCTGCTGTAACCCTCGGGAACCACATAAGCACCCGCCGGTGCTTCCTCTTCGGTTATTGCCACCAGACTGGTTTTCGTCTGCAGTGTCTCTTCGCCAACCAGCATCGCGCTGAATGACACCAGAGGTACCCCTTTGATCTTGGCAATTTCTGTTTCCATCGCCTCAATTTTTTCCGAATCGGCGCTTTGTAGCAGTCCCATCGCTGCGACGGCGACCCTGGAAAGAAGCGACGGGGTTTTAACATCAATATCTTCGGTCGCCCATATAATCGTCCGCGAATTCCCCATGGGTGACATAAGAACCTGCTCGTAGCCACGAACCGTGTATTGATTCATTTTCTGCGTCTCGCCCGTGTCGGTGACGGAAACCGTCATCTCCGCTCCGCCCAGTGCTCCGCCGATGGCTTCAGCAGACATCTCCATATAGCTTTGTATGGCGGGAGTGATGACATTGACGACGCCCGACCCGAGATTCATCACCGTAATGACGTCGTTGGTTTCACTGCGTACATTATTCTCGCCCGCCCAGATCCACTGGCTTTGTTCAGTCGGGCTATGGATTGAGCCGTCAGCAGCCACCATACGGGTTTCGATCTTCAGCTCCATATACAGATCAGCGTTTGCATTGGTCACGAAGATGATGGAGAACGCAAGCAGGAGGGCTTTTATTGGTCTGGGTGTGCTAATCATCGGATTTAGTGTCGTTAGTTATAACCACAACTTTAACGCCAAGACCCCACTCCATTCTGTGACATGGATCACTAAAGCGAACAATCTGTCGGTTTAAATGATGAGGAGATGGGTGTCAGCGCAAGACTATTTGCACTGGCCAGGAACAACAATTAACGCACCGACACCTCGTCTGATAGTCGCTCGCAACACTTCTGAATATTGTTTCGAACCTGTTGCCAGGAGAAATGGTTCTCTACCCATTCGCTGGTGAAATCCAGATTCGCTTTTCGGTCTGGCGAAGACTCGAAACGAGTGAGCATCGTGAGAGCTTCTCCAAATGACGCCTGATCATGGTATCCAAACACAGTGGGTAAAGTAACGCAGTAGTCTCTCAGCACCTCGCAGTGTGTTGAAACAATGGCAGGTTTGCCCGCGGATAGCGCTTCAAGAACAATCAGCGATAAGCTTTCGTAGCGCGATGGATTGACGACCGCACGACATCCGTGGATAAGGCAAGCCTTCTCTTCCTCGCTAACGAATCCACGATACTCAATACAGTCTATGGTCGGAATCTCCATACCATGATTTGAGCCGGCAAGAACAAGACGAATGGGTTTATCAGCAGAGTTGTTGATTTGATAGACGAATCGAATCAGTTCATCGGTTGATTTAGCGAAACCGATGCGTCCAAGGTACAGGAGATAGTCCCCGTCTTCGCTCCTGGCCTTTAGGGTCGCAGGCAATCCAACTGCACCCACAACGGTGCGTTCCTTCACGCCGGGAAGTCGACGTTCGAGAAGCCTTGCTTCGGCGGGTGAGTTGGCAATGATGGCGCGCGTTGATGACAAAAGACTTTGAGTCATTTGAAAGTAGAACGGAGGCTCGTCGTGCGCTGTTGGAATCAAAATGGCCTTGTTTCGCACTTGCGGCAGGCCGCGAATGGTCGGGTGATAAAGGTAAGTAAAAAATATGAAAAGATCGGTAGTGGATGCTCGCTCACCTATTCGTTTCACCAGGTCCGGGCTGTAAGGGCCTTGCATTTTCAGCCAAAGACTCTCGAGCATTCGCGTTACTGGACCGAAGCGGCGTGCCCACAGGGTGGGAAAATATCGCGCGGCTAAATCATTAACGTAGTCAAAACGCGGATGTCTGGGGTACTTTATTGCATGACGCCAGACGTCGATACCGTTAATGGATTCCTGCCCAACCGGATATTCGTTCGCCCAGGTTTCGTAGCGCTTTGCAGCAGTGGTTAAAACGCTTATCGACCAATCCGGTGTCTCACTCAGGGCTTCCGCCAGTTGCTGGGCATGACTTTCCGCACCACCAACGCATTCCGGCCCATATCTCTGTACGACAATATCGATCTGCATTCTAGGGTTCAGAAAACCGTGACAGATCTAATTTTGTTGTCAGGTATTCGACGTGACATTTACGACCAGTTCAGGTCGCGAATTAAGAGTCTGGAAAACCACACAATATCGTTCAGTCAGTTTAATCAGACTGTCGCGCTGCTCGGGGCTGGCATCACAGTCAAGGTTGAATGTCATATTGATTTTTCTAAAACCGACAGCGGCTTCTTTGTCCACAGCCAGCGTGCCTCGAAAATCAAGCTCGCCTTCAGCACGAATCGTCGCATCACGCAATTCGATATTCAGCGCTGTAGCAACCGCGCCAAGCGTCACGCCGGCACAGGCGACCAGCGCTTCGAGCAGCATATCTCCTGAGCAGGCGGACAGTCCGTCGCCACCCGTCGCCGGATGAAGTCCCGCCTCCACAATGGCTTTGCCTGTATCCACCTTGCAGGTGACACCCTCGCCAAGTTTTGATTCCGCGGATAAGACAATCATCGCAGAATCAGGATCATCCCTATATTGCGCTTTCAGAGGTGCCTGCAGGCTTTTGAGTTGGCTGGAGTCCATAAAAAATTGAGTTTGTGAGGGTTAACGTGGTGAATCGACTGCTTGGTATACGGATAGTTCAACTAGTGAACGAATCGCGTCACGGAATGGCAGTTCTCCCAAATATCGTGTCCTCAGCAGAGGAAAAATTAATGGCATTCAGGCCAAATCACCGAAAAGGTCGGAGAAAACGGAACAGTCGAATGCACAAATCGGGTTAGTTTTATTTTATCCCGTCTGCGACATCGCTCCAATTGTGAATGCTCTGTCCCCCTTTGTGACCAGTATCGACTCTATATGTCGCAGGCCTTCACGTTTTTCACTCCAGCAAACGCGCTATACGCCGTACCTCCAGGTCTTTTTGCTTCAGTGCCCAAATAAATCGCAGATAAATCCAACATGGAAAAATCTATCATCTCAGCCATTGCGTTTTTTAAAATTTGTCTGTTTCCATCAGAGTAATTGTCAAAACGTTCAGGTGCTATACACGCTTCCATGATGAGTGCGTTCAATCTTGGAGGCTCTTTACCGCTTACTTGATTCTCTGCTTTTTTTAACAGCTCTGCGTGTCTAATTTCTAACTGGTCGATTTCAAGGCTAGACAAGTCGTTGTTGAGTATCACATTCTGATCGATGAAAGATAAGTCGTGCTCGCCAAGTAGGACTTTATTTTCAAGATCTATAAAAATAACAGAAATCGCTGCGTGGGATGCTACGAACCAGGTCTGAGGCCAATAGCTGATACCAACACCTCTGGCGTACACACTCCTTGTTGGGATAGCTGTCTCGCTTGGCGCAAGAATCATCAACTTTGTTATACCTGCATTGGCCGTCAATTCAGACAGGTGTACATCATTGAGTAATCGATTGTGGTAGGCGCTTAGACTTTCGTTGCCAAAACGCCGATGAAGACTAAGCCGAGCTTCTTCGTTGACCACGAGCTTATCTATGCGGATACGGTCGGTCTCGGAAAAAATATCTTCTACACTGTTATCAATCGTAGAAGCAGGGTCCCAATCTGGCAGGTACTTAACCTCCTGACTGTTGCCCAATCTGCTCAAACCAACTGTGGTGACGAAGACTTCCTTCCCAAGGGAGTTGATATAGCCAACTCTTTCAATTGACTCTCCTTGCCCAATTATAGGAGAGTTTGTCGGAAGCGTTGCACAGGCGACCAGATTTAGTGAGAGTAGAAAAAAACAAATCTTCAAAAGCCTCATAGTTTGATTCCGTTTCGTTGATTTTTCATTATTGTATCGTAAGTCTGCGAATTCTCTCAAAATTGATTCTTGTTATCGCACAGTGGCAACAACATTTGAAAACGAAAAGTATACGGTTCTAATTTTTGGAAAAAATTTGTTTCTGAGATTTGATGATCGGCTATGTGTAAAATCGTTAAACAGCTTTGGTTTTCAGATCGACCAAAGGAACTCTTGTTTTAATGGAGTTGTAGAATCTTTCTAGCTTTTTGGTTCTGCAAGCAACTAGTGCGCTCACGCCTTGCCGCCAGGCAAACCCGACAATCGTGTAGTAATTTCCCGAAGCCGAATAATCTGCTGATAGAACAAAGGAAAGCTCATGACGACTTCGATGTATTCAAAGACATACATGATTGCGGTAATTTTCTGGCCATAGCTGAGTCCTGCGTTCTGCACGATCACAACGACTGCGCCTAACATTAGGGTTGCGAGTACGACCCAGACACCGGAAAAGTTCAGCGTTTCCATATCCGATAGCCTTATGTTCCATTGCGCAAGACGACCAAAGTGTACGTGGACTTTTCGTCGGCGATTCTCGCGGACGACATCGACCTGTTTTTCAAGCTCGTCGTTTTGACCGCGGTTATAGCGGAAGATACGGGCCTCGCTGAACCCGTAAATCACCCCGACGATCACCGATGCAGCCAGACATCCCGCCATGACGGTCCAGTCCATAAGCGCAAGGACGACAACGACACCGATAAACGTAATCACTGCGCTGATGAGCTCCGGCATTGAGTCTTCGAAAAACTCCACCACTTCCTGCAAGAGTTTGACCTGAGCGGTGAGCCGGGTGGTCGAGACACCGTGTTGATGTTTGTGCGCCACAAGCCGGGTGGCCAGGTCTCGATAGATGGCGGCATACGCCCTCGTGTCGTAGAACCGCCGGCCAGCGGCAAAGATCAGAACCGCGACACATAGTGCACTGAGCGCAAGTAACCCATCATTGCTCTCCTGCAACAGCGTGTCCACGCAGTAGCCAATAGCCAGAGGAAACAGCAGCAGTAATACGGCTTCACCAAGCAGTAACAGCCAGGTAACGGAAATCCGCCCAAGATAATGCCGAGCAATTTCTTTCAGGGAAACGGATCCGCCCCACTGAAACCCTGTGGGTCTCGTTTCAATCTGCTCTGCCACGGAACTACTGATCAGGCTTTGGAAACGGTTCGTTTGAACGTTTCAAACGCGAGTCGAGCCACTTCGTCTGCGCTCGTACCGTCTTCGGTTTGTTGCTGCCAACCCAGATAGAAGAGGCCTTCTATCAGCCGAACAATCCACGTCACGGGCAGGGTGCTGTCGAATTCACCTCTGCTCAAACCAGACTCAACCAGCGAAAAAACCTGCTGATCCTGCTTTCGGCTGATGGCCACAACACCAGGATTACTCTCAACGATCTCATCCAGCTGCATCAGAAAGTTCAGTTCCTGAGTCATAGGCATGGCCAGTTCGAACAACAAACGCACGGCATCCATACCGGACGTCGCGCGCTCTTCGATGGGTGCTGTGACTTCATCGACTCGCTCCAGACAATAGATGGCGATAGCGGATACCAGATTTTCCCGGGTCTCAAACTGACGGTAGAGGGTCGTGCGGCCGACTCCGGCATGTTCAGCGATATCGCTGAGCGTCGCTTCGCTGTTGTTGTTGAGCAATTCAAGGCCGGCTTTGAGCAGGGCTCTCTGGGATCGTTTGGCCCGTGCATCGAGTGGAGGAGTCATGATCTGAGATTATTTTCGGAACACGCTTGTATCGTAACTCAATTGATTTTATGATACAAGTGTGTTCCGTAAAATTAGTCAATCCAGTAATGCCAGCTGAAACTCACGACACAGAAAGAGAGATTCCAGAATCCGAATCTCGCGTCGCCACGCCAAAAAAATCCCGCCGCTGGATCGGTGTTCTGGTAGGTCTGTGTGTCTTTATGATGGCCTTGATGTATTTATGGGAGGTCGAAGATACGGTGGATGTGACTCAAACCGATCGGCCTGTGGCGGCTCAACCCGTCACAGTAGAGTACGTAACCGTCAGCACGGAAACCGCAGAAATTGTGGCGTTTGCGGAGGTTCGTCCGCGCTGGTCCGCCGACATTCGCGCGGCAATTTTTGGGCGGATCGAAAAAGTATTCGATGCCGCGCTGGAGGGTGAGCGCGTTGAAGCGGGAACCAGGCTCGTCTCAATCGAGAACAGTGGCTTTGTCGCCGATGTGGCCGAAGCTGAACTGGCGGTTCGGCAGGCGGAGCTGGAACTGTTGCGCGCGCAGAAGGCTACCAAGGTGGCCCGCAAGCAATTCAAGAATTCCGGCACATCGCCGCCCAATGAGCTGGCCGTCCATCTACCGCAACTGCGTATCGCTGAATTTGCGCTGGAGTCCGGTCGCGCACGTCTGGTCGCGTCGCGCCAGCGATTAACCGATTCAAACGTGCGTGCGCCATTTTCGGGCTATGTCACCAAGCGTATGGCAAGTCCGGGTCAATCGGTCAATGTGGGTGATGCACTGTTGAGTCTTGTGGACGATACGACGTTCGAAATGACCGTTAGTCTGGGTCGCCGCGAATGGTTGCTGCTGAAGAAGCCTCTCTCGGGTTTGACCGCACGGGTCCTCAATCAAACCGGAGAACAAGTGGCGACAGCCCGCGTGCGACAGGGGGGCGGCTTTCTGGATAAAACGACCCGCCAGTATCAGGTGTTTCTCGAGATTGACAACACTGACGAGGGGGCCGTGTTGTCCGGTGATTTCGTCCGTGTGGTGTTGCCCGGCATTTCGGTGACCGACACGCTGAACCTGCCGGCATCGTCAATGAATCAGGAAGGCCACGTGTGGGCCATTAACGACGACAACCGACTGCAACGTATCTCTCCTTATGTGCTGTTTCGACGCGACGATCGAATCGTTATTCATGCCCCGGACGGCGCGACGGAACAGCGTGTTGCGGTAACGCCACTGGTGTCGTTTCTGCCGGGACAGCGTGTGCAGCCGATTAGCTCGGAGTAATTTGATATGCATTACCTGACCGGCTGGTTCATCCGCAATCCGGTTGCGGCCAATTTAATGATGCTGCTGATTCTTTTTCTCGGCGTCATGACGGCGCTGACGATCCGTATCGAAGGATTCCCGCGTGTGCCGCCTGATAACGTGGTCATTACCACCGTCTACTCCGGCGCACCGGCGGCGCAGGTTGACGAACTCGTGACCCGGAAAATTGAAAAGTCTCTGGAAGGTCTCGAAGGGGTGCGTAGCGTGACCTCCCAGTCCGACAACGGCCTGTCGGTTATCTATGTGCGCAGGGCCGGCGGGCAGGACCTCAATCGGCTGCTCGACAAGGTTCGCCTCCGCGTCGAAGGCGCGACTGAATTGCCGAATCAAAGCCGACGACCGATCATTGATACCAGTGCCTTCGATTTTCCAGCTTTGTATGTCAACCTCCACGGTGACACGGACACCGTTACCCTGCAGAAACTCTCGGAACGGTTAAGAGAGTCTTTACTGGCTCAACCCGAACTTTCACGCCTGAACGTCTGGGGATTGCACGAGCGTGAGATGCGAATTGAGGTCGATCCCACTCGGTTGCAGCAATTCAACCTGACGGTATCCGATGTCATGGAGCAGATTCGCGACAGCTCACTAAATTTTCAGGCCGGCACGTTGCGGACGACCGGCGGTAGCATATTCCTGCGCGCCGATGACAAGGCTCGTTTTGCCGGGGAGTTTGCCCGTATTCCGGTGATCTCACATGACAGCGGTACCGAGATACGTCTTGCGGATATCGGTCGCATTCGCGATACCTTTGAGGAAGGGGACTATCTGTTTCGATTCAATGGCTCGCCGACAACGGGTATGGAAGTGTTGGTTGGGCAAAAGGAAAACCTGTTGCGAATCTCTGAAGTGGTGCATGAGGTCGTGGACGACTTCAGTCGGCAGTTACCCGTAGGTGTTGACATCAGTATCTGGGGCGACAGCTCCAGCTATATTGCTGATCGACTGCAGCTGCTGCGTTCTAACGGCATGCAGGGACTGCTACTGGTGGTGCTGATGCTGGCGATATTTCTCAACGTTCGACTTGCCTTCTGGGTCGCCATGGGTATTCCGGTCTCGGTGATGGGTGCGCTCGCGGTGGCCGGTTCGGACTTCGTAGGCTATTCATTAAACGATGTCACAACATTTGGTCTGATCATTGCCCTTGGCATTTTGGTGGATGATGCGGTGGTCGTCGGTGAAAGTGTGTTTGAAGAACGCGAGCGAATTCGTGACCCGATAAAAGGTACGGAGTCAGGTGTGGCGAAAGTATCCACAGCAACGGTATTTGGAGTGCTCACCACTATTGCCGCCTTCTATCCTATGTTGCTGATCGACAATCCACTGGGGAAGGTGTTAGCGGGCTTCTCCGGGATCGTTATTTTTGCGCTGGCGTTTTCGCTCATTGAGAGCAAATTCATATTGCCGGCCCATCTGGCCGCGCTCGATCTGCAAAGACAACATCGAAACTGGCTGGCAATGGGATGGCGGCGAATACAGTCCGTTGCGCAGGGATCGCTGACCTGGGTGCGCGACACGCTGTATGCCCCTATGCTCAAAATGGCAATTCGTCATCGCTACGCGGTGTTTCTTTTGTTCCTCGCGGCCGGTTTGGTTGGAATGGGAATGATCTACAAGGGCAAGATTAAAACCGTTTTCTTCCCTGAAGTACCCGGACAGATAATTACTGTGAATCTCGAGATGGATGCACGAGCACCGTTCCAGTTGACGCAGAAGCACGTTGAACGAATTCAGGGTGTCGGTGAGCAGTTGAGCGAGGAATTGAGGGAGCGTGAGGGATTGTCGGAAGCCCCGTTGCGGACTTCGTTCGTGATTGTCGAGAGTCCACAATCGGCTCAAATCTATGCCGAGCTGACACCCGTCGCTGATCGTCCCGGAGTCGGAATTCTGGAAATGGTGCAGCAATGGCGGGAACGCACAGGTGCGGTCGAAGGCGCAACGGAAATAGAGTTCACCGGTTCGGAGGAGCTGGCGGGTGGCTTTCAGCTACAGTTGTTGTCCCGCGATCCGGAGCTGTTGAAACGGGCGAGTGGGGAAGTGCGCGAATTTATTGGGCAGATCGACGGCGTTTCGAATGTTCGGGATTCGCTCTCAGGGGGCCAACCGGAACTGGAGATCCGGATAAAACCCGAAGCCCGTAGTCTCGGTTTTTCTGCCGCGTCTCTGGCGACACAGATCGGATATGCCTTCGGTGGCGGAGAAGTACAGAAGGTGCAGCGTGATAGCAGTGAAGTTCGTGTTCTGGTCCGAAATACTGGCGCTGCGCGGGACACGATCGACGACTTGCTGCAGTCGCGACTGCGAAGCGAAAAGGGTGACTGGATTCCATTTCTCTCTGTGGCTGAGGTTACAGGGGGTTACGTCACGGGAACCCTGCATCGAAAGAACGGCCGGCGGGTGAACACGGTTGCTGCGGCTATCAATCGAGACAGGGTGGCGCCGGAAGAGATCAGTCAGGCGGTGTTTGAACAGCTGGTGCCTGAATTGAAACAGAAATATCCCAGCGTGAAAGTCGCGGCAGCCGGGGAGCTGGCGGAAATGGGAGAGATTCGTGGCGGCATGGTCAAGGCACTGCTGCTCGCTGCGGTACTGATCTATGTGCTGATGGCAGTACCGCTCAAATCGTGCTGGCAACCCTTTGTGATTCTCGCCATTGTGCCGTTCGGATTTATTGGTGCTGCCGCCGGTCATTTGATCATGGACGTTTCCCTGTCCCTGTTGTCGTTTTTTGGCATGTTGGCGCTGACCGGTGTGGTCATCAACGACAGTCTGGTGCTGATCACTCGCTACAATCAGGCGCGTGAAACCGGAGAAAGCGTCGACCAGGCATTGCAGATTGCCGGCGTTGGAAGATTCCGCGCCATTTTTCTGACAACAGCAACGACAGTGATCGGGCTTACGCCACTACTGCTGGAAACATCTGAACAGGCTCAATACCTGATTCCCGCCGCGGTGTCACTTGCATTCGGCGAGCTGTTTGCCACTGCGCTAATGCTGGTGCTGGTGCCGGTTTTGATTGCAATGGTTGAAGATGTAAAGCACTGATCAATTGACCAATCGAAGGTATAAAAAGAGAGCTATCCAAATTTCGCGCATTCATCCGACACGACAACAGAAAATTGTGTCCTGACGGTTTTTATAAAAACTCGGATCTTTTCAAACCGTCAGGCGACATGAACACAAGTTCCGTCGTAAGTTCTCAATATGTAGTTGGCCTGAATTCTAACGATAGCGCGGTATACTCGATATAGCTTGGTGTGCCAACTCTTCATGACGAGCTCAGGCACCACAACATCAACTTTTTTTTGATAGCCGAGGTTGTTGCCGTTGGTATCTACAAGTTTTTCCGGTGGTACATTCTGACCAGTCATTCCAGGTACCGTACCCTTATCTCTTGCCACCCGATAGGTTACTTCTAGATCGAACACTCCTCTTCCTTTCGCTGCTTTTTTTGGGTCCTTTCCATCCGGTAGACACATACATTCATCGTTACAAAATTTGTATTTGTTGATCACATAAGGCTTTGAGCGGTTGTCCCATATGGCGTCAAGAACGATGTCCTCCATTGGTTTGAATTTATTAAAATCTTTGTCAAGCAAATTTACATCTTCTTCCGTGCCGGGAACTATGTCGCGCCCTTGAATTCGGTCATTGGCATCGAATTTTGGCTGCCGTTTTGGTCTGTATTGCGGTATTAAAGTTAGCGCTTGACGTACCGATATTATTCTCGGTCCGGGTTTTCTCGGACGCTTCAACAGAATTAAGACTTCATGTTCGCAACGATCTCCGCAGTCCACAGGATTGATGAACTCGTTAGAAATAGCTCTTTGTCTGGTTTCTCTTCCCATGATTCGCTCCGCTGAGTTATGAGTAAATTCTGTTTACTATACGTCAAATTCATCTGCACAGGCTATGGTGTCAGTAAACCGGGGCAGTGATATTTGAAGGGACAATAACTAAAGTAAAAATGATCTGTCCCTACTAATTCAATCCTCAAGTAGTACATAGCAACACCCGAGTCACAGACTAAGGTTTACTGATATATTTCTGGTCTGAAACAAAGAGCCGCAGCCATGAAAAACAGAATTGCTTCGATCGCGATCGCCTTTGTTGCCGGGATCGTTTTAACGACATTCCTGACTGGAAACGTCACCGTTGCCGCTAACAGCAAACCCGCCAACGTTGAAAATCTATTTAGATCTGAACTGACTGCTGCCAGCGATATAGAGGTGATCATCAGCGTTATAGATATTGGCCCGCATACTGAGTTTCCAAAACACTATCATCCTGGCGAAGAATTCGTTTACCTCCTCGAAGGCTCGGCCACAACCTGGTTCCAGGACGCTGATAATGTTGACGTGAAGAAAGGCGACTTTTTACACATTCCGTTTAAGGCTGTGCACACGGCCATCACAAAAGACACTTCCGCCAGGGCGCTTATCTTCCGGGTGCATAAAAAGGGCGAACCTGAAGTGATTCCAGTCGAATAAAGTCGAGATTTTGTATGCTCGCCAGGAGCCGAGACTGCCCTTACTATCTAAAGCCTGGAACCAGTATTTGATCCGTTGAATACCCGATCACTAGCAGTCTGACCTTCTATTCCAAAGTTATGCATATTTACAGAAATCTGGACCAGTATCTGAGCTTTCAAAAACAGAGACAACAAGAAATTGTTGATGCTGAATTCCCTGAGAGTGCGTACATATCCAAGGTGCTCGCTCCTTCAGGATTGTCCGAGGAAAAAGACGGCGAGACGTATCTGATCAACCATGAAGCGGAGTCTCTTGAAATAGACCGGACCGGTATTGTTGATGACCGGCATAACTGCGCCTATCGGGAGATGAACAGCCGGGAAAAGGAGATTTTCCCAAGACGAGCGCTGATCCGGCAGCACAGACATCTGGTCGCGATATCTCAGTATGACTGTGATGTGATATCGGAGCGGGTCGGGAAAGAGATTGATCCAGCGTTAATGGGCGTAAACCTGGTAATCGACAGGGAAGATGGAAAGGATTTTTCCTTGTCAGCGATTCCGTTTGGAACCTATATTGCTATCGGCGGCGAACCGAGAAAACAACTCATCACTCTTCAGCATCATGTGACGCAGGAAGGATGTGCGGTTACAGGCGGGGCAGTTGCTGAAACATTTGGCAGTGAAGACCTAAGACAAGAGTTTGTGAAAGCATCGAGGAAAAATCGCGGGATCATTTTGGGTATTGAACACATCGAAGGGGACACGCAGACGCTGAAGGCCGGGCAGGAGGTTCACTTTTTGTTTCCCATGGGGTTCACTGCGTAACAGGGTGAAGGCTTTTACAGAATTCAATTCACTTGCCTGTCTGATACGACTGTTCGCCTCTTGTCTTGATAACTAAGGATCAAATGGATTGATTCCAGTTTCCCCACAATAATGGGCTGGCAATGCCAGCCCACATATCAACTAACCCCGATCAAACACAGAACCCGGATTTTTAACTGTCAGTGTCCGCATCGGTATAGGTATAAGTCTCGCTTGACTCCACCGATTGTGCATGTGCTGTGCGAATCAATGAAAACGAATTTCTTGAAGCGGTTGCCGGTCCGGACGCTCTGACTCGCACTTTAAAGTTGCCTGGAACCCAAAAAATAGTCTCTGTGCTTGCTGAAAAGCTAGAACCATTAACGGTTCCACCACTTCGGAGTATGCTTCCAGCAGCGAATTGCGTGCTGGAATTCGGGCCCTCTACGACGTACGACATGGAGGTAAATTGAGGGAAATTTGAGAAGTCAAAACTAAGGTCAAGTGGACCGGATGGACCGTTTGCCTTACTGGAAAGATTGGTAATCGAGTTTGCACCCCCGCCAGTCGGTGCTGTGGGAGACGTGGCAGCATGCCCGGGAAGCACAACACCTTTGACTACTGGCTTTACCCACTCACTTGAAGTCGTATTTGCCAGCGTTACTGTCCCGCCAACAGCAAATATTCCCTTCACCAGATTTCGCCGACTTTTCGTATTTTCGGATTGTTCTGTATCTTTTACTTTCATCGATTTACGTTCTCACTGTATGTTATTCGGATATAAATTTGCGTTAACTGCAAATCCGATCCGATACTATTGGTCCAAAAGATTCGTGTCGTCATACAAATGGACTAGGCCGCACTAGAATTCACGTCGACTGTCATCTTCAAAATCAGGACCAAAACCTGTTCGTAGTGCCTTTAAAAGCTCGTCATAGTCGCTTTTTTCAGCATAGCTTTGAGCTTTTTCTCTCAGATCCTCACCCAATAAAGTCTCATTTGCTTTTTCGTTGGCTAAGTTGAGTATTCGATCTGTCACCACCTCGACCACAGGGAGGTTGCCGCGATCAAAATGATATTGTGCAAAATCCACTAACTCTCGATATCGTAATTTTTCAGAACCGCCCAGAAGAAATTCGGCGCCCCAGTCATCCAAAGTCTTTTGCAAATCAGTCAGACTGCCGTCGTTAGCATGGCAATATGCTAAAACAAGTGAGCCGCTAGACGCTTCTCCATGCAGATCGTACATCTTTGCCAGCTCGATTGACTGCGCCGCATAATGGATACACGCGTGCTTGTTTTTTAGTTGAAGATGGCTGCGGGCAAGGTTTAGCAGCGAATCAATTTGTCCGGATATGTCACCATTATGTTCAGCAACTTTAATATCCTCCTCAAAAAACTCAAAAGCTAGCTCTGTATTTCCGGTCAACAACATAATACTGCCAAGATTGGAGAGCATATTGCTGATAGCGACTTCGTCCCTAATTTCCTGTGAAAGAGTCAGCCCTCTCAAAAAAATATGATATGCGTTTTCGTATTGATTCAGTTGCAGATACACATTACCCAGTCTGGTGATTAACGAAACACGGGCAGTATCTGTGCAAAGGGGGTTATCAACCGCCTGTACAAGCATATCCAGACCAGGACTCAGCGAATTCGTCTGAGTGTTTATATATCCGAGGTTGCCAGTAACTTCTATAAGCTGTTTTTCACTCAGGCGGTCATGAAAGTCTTCAAGAAGATTGTCAAAGCAGGTTCTCGCCTCCTGCATATAGCCAAGATCGATATAACTATTACCGATTCCAATCAACGATCCTACCTTGTGATCATCGCCAGATAAAAAAGAACGCGCGCCAGCTTCACTCACTGTAATTTCCGCAGGTAACCCAAGATCATCCGCCATTTCACACTTAATCGTATGCCAATCAGAATATCGATTATCCGGTGAGAAGGAGATGCATTTTCTGATGATTTTTTTCAGTGTTGCAGAAATCTCATCCGGTACGAGATCATTCAGACCATCGAGATGCCGCGCACGATACATGGCTTTCTTGGCTTCTTTTGGATCAACGTTGTCATCACTGTCGAAAGTCCTTCTTGTAGCAGTTTTACCCTTGAGTAACGTCAGTAAAGTGCAGCCAAGTGCATAGATGTCAGTCTTAACGTTGGCCGTTGAGGTTCCCTGCCATAGTTCAGGTGCTAGATAGGCAAATGTTCCACGCAGTCGACGAGACTTTGAAACTGGTTTTTCATGTACTCCAGTCGCAATTCCAAAATCAGATAACTTCGCCGCTCCATTTTTTGCGATAAGGATGTTTCCGGGCTTGATATCCCGATGAACGAAGTCGGGATATATATCTGTAATTGCGTCCATAGCGGATGCTAGCTCGTATCCTATGGACTGCACCTGATTAGCGGATAACCCCGCATTGCGATACGCGATGCCTGATGCACTGGAGCATTCCTCTCCAGGTGGGGGTTCTATCGCCTCAAATACGAGACAACCGTCACCAAAGCGGTCTTGCTCAAATCGAAGTGTCGATACAATGTGAGGATGCCGGGGTAAGTTAATACAGGTTTGTGCTTCTCGTAAGAATTCTTTCCGTGCGGAACGGCTCGAGGCATAAGCTTGCTTGAATGTTTTCAGACCTACTCGCGATTGGGTTTTATGGTCATAACAAATAGATACAACACCCATGCCGCCACCAAGTGTGCGAATTGGTTCATATCTCTCGTTTATCAGTTCTTCTTTAGGAGCCACGCTAATCTTCCGACAGCCATGGAAACGCCCTTTATTCGAATACCAACGATCTGGTGGGCAGGAAAGGGCAAAGACTAAAACCGAGCCGGAACTGTGTCGTCATGCAAATGCATGAGAAAGGTGACGATTTCAAACCCCGTTAATGCTCAATCGAATTGCATCTCATCGAATATCAAACCAACAGGCCATTAACAGGTGCATTAGCTCACTTTGACTGGTCACATTGCATTTATGCATCAGGTGACTAAGATGAGTGCGTGCAGTGTTGTAGGATATATCAGCTTCGCGGGAATACGCTTTTAGTGACTTACCGTTTAGCAATTCCAGAGACAGACTTGCTTCAGCCAGAGTCAATCCGAAGGCCTCGGCTAGTATGTGCTGATCAAATCCACCCGTTGCGCCGGGATCCCTGATTATTCCCCAACAAAGAAACCCATACTGGTCCGAACGTTCTTTTCGGCATGTGCACAACATTACGAACAGTGGCAATACTCCCGGCGTATGGGAAGGTATTGCATAACGACTGACAGTAGGTACCCCTGAAGAACACGCCTGTTTGATAATTGACTTCAGTTTATTCCCTTTCGGTCGGTCAATCTCAAGTTTTCCAGCGACGAGTTGAAGTCCTCTGTCCTCCTGCATCATTTCTCGAGCAGCAAGGTTGGAAAACAACACACGACGGTCTGACTCGAGCAACAGGATTCCATCACTTAGCAGGTCGTAACCCGAAGACAAAAAATCACTTATATCCACTTTTCTCACAGAGCACCCACTATACAGCAACCATACGCCATACTGTTTCATCCTGTAACAGAAGCTTTTCTATTTTCATTCTATATTCGAAATGGCGTCCTGAATTATTGCAATCGCTCGCTCCTGATGATGTCCTGCGACTTTTTGGAGTTTTTCTGATCTTCGCCATTTATTCTATTATTTAAACGTCATACATATCTACAGCGATCACCAGGCTGTAGCTGAATTTTGAAAAGCAGAGACGCCAATTAAAAACCGGAAAAATCTATTGCATGGATAGTGAATATGTCAAAAAGATATGAGCTGTATTTTTGTTATCCAGATTCGGGAGGCATCAAATCACATTGAGTGCCGAAATTTGCCAGCACTAATATTCTCTCGACAGTAACATTTTTGTTCAAGCATGTAATTCCTGGAACTTGTTACTATGATCACGCTATATGATTATCTGCCTTCTCAAAATGCATACAAAATAAGATTATTGCTCAACCATTTGAAGCTGTCCTATGGAACGAAATACATCAGTATTTTCGAAGGCGAGGGTCAAACTGAACAATATCTTTCTATCAGCCCTACGGGAACCGTTCCTGCTATCACAACCGAAAAGGGAGAACACCTGGCTGAATCCAATGCCATCCTTGTTTACCTGGCAGAAGGGACAGAATATCTCCCAACGGACAAGCTGATCCGTGCGAGAACATTTCAGTGGTTATGCTATGAAGCAGAAATTGTACAAACAGGAATCGCCACGTTGAGACACTGGGTGCAAACAAACAAGGATAAAAACAGATCGGAAGAGACTCTGACCATTAAGCGAGAACTATGCATAAAAGCACTGAATACGATGAACACTCATCTCGCAGATAAGGCTTTTTTCTGTGGCGAGCAGTACACTGTTGCTGATATGTCTATATTTGCGTACACCCACTTATCTGCGGAAGCAAATCTGCCACTTCAACGGTACAAAAATGTTCTCGCCTGGATTGATCGTGTTAAATCTCAAGAGGGGTATCTGCCAGAAATACATCCTTACTCTATAGATCCAAACTCCTTCAAGGAACTATAGTGAGAACCGGTAAACATCACGGCTGAAATTTGGACAGATCGGAAGCAGGGGCAGATTCAGTAATCCTTAACTAACTACAATTGTTCCCTTGATGAAAGATGTCCATAGAATAACCCCCGTGAGTTTTATAAAACTGTGGTTTAGTATCACCAACCATAAAGTCTGATATTGTGCTGCTTAGGACTACTGAGGTTGGAACAAAAGTTTGATGTAAGAACGTACAACAAGGATCTGTTCGGACAGCAGACGAGGTTCGTTCAATGCACGAGACTGAATAATCCCGCCTTCAATAACCGAGGTGATCATATCCGCAACATGTTCGATCTCAACATCGTCCTGCAGGTGGTGACGGGCGGCGATTTCTTTTAAAGCGTTGGTAAATCTTTTTCGCCACGACAAAACCGCCTCTTTGTTTAGCGCGCGTACCGATTTGTCATACAGTCGTTCAGAGTAGGCCATTGTTGCAACCAGACATCCCGGATGACCATTCGGTAGATCGGCCATCAGCCTGGAGAGGTGTGTCAGGCCTGTCAGGAAAGCGTCAAGTGGATTGTCGGCGCTTGTTTTACCTTTTTCAAAAACCCGATCAAGAATCGCTTCCTCATTGTCCAGATAGCGCTGCAGCATGGCTTTGGCCAACGCGTTTTTGTCTCTAAAATGATAGAAAAACCCGTTTTTTGAAACACCCGCTTCAAAAATAATTTCATCGATCGAGGTCGCCGAAAAGCCTTTTGACAAAACCCCTTTCTCGGCGATGTCTAGAATGTGTTCTCGTTTGGAGCTGGTTCGGGCCATTTTTACAGTGCGTTGTCGGGATGAACGGGGTGGCGCAGGGATTACTGCACCATAAGTCCACTATCCGAGTGTGATTGTCAGTCTTAGACTCCCGCGCACTTTATTCAAGTGCAACGACAGGTAAACATATGACAACTACTTTTCCAAAGCAAGAACCGGGTATTTACTACATTACCGAGGCCGGCATTGAGACCGAGATCATGTATAAGTGGGGTTATGAACTACCCCATTTCGCGATGTTTCCATTGCTCGACAACGCCGAAGCGGCAGAGACAATTCGAAGCATGTATCGACGGTATCTTGATGTTGTCGCCAGATACGGACACAACGCTTTGATTGGAGGGTTTGACTATCGGGCCAGTCCCGACTGGGGCACGAAGCTGGGCTACTCGGCCGCATCCCTGGCCGACGCAAACATCGCGTCAATTGAGTTTTTACGAGACGTTGCGAGTGAGTACGATCATCAGATACCCAATGCTCTTTTTGCCGGGTATATCGGTCCACGCGGTGATGCCTATCTTGGCAAAGGCGGCATGGATCGCACAGAGGCTATGGACTACCACTCCGTTCAGTTATCAACCTTAAAGACTGCAAAGGTTGATTTGGCCTGGGCCGTCACGCTGAACAACCCTATCGAAGCGATTGGTATTTGTGAGGCGGCTCGCGCCATCGGACTACCGGTGGCCATCTCGTTTTCACTGGATAGCGCCCATTGTCTGAATACCGGGATATCACTTGCGGAGGCGATTCGCCAGGTCGATTTAGAAACGAAAGGCTATCCTGAGTTCTTTTCGTTGAATTGCTCACATCCAGTGGAATTCAATCCTGCTCTGACAGGCGATAGCTGGACGAGGCGATTGCGTTCTATTCGACCCAATGCGGCCAAAATGGACAAAATTTCTCTGTGCAAACTGGGTCATCTGGAAGAGGGGGATCCGATTGAACTGGGAACGATGATGGCAGATGTTCAGACGCGATACCCGCATCTTGATATCTGGGGTGGATGTTGTGGGACCTGCGAAGTCCATCTTGAGGAAATTATTTCTCGGCTAGCGGGCCCGGATACGTTTGCAATGTCCGCTTGAAACCGCTGATTAAAGATGATTGGGGTCAGAGCAATATTGTCCGGATACCCTTTTATCGGGACGCACCTCGGCAGTAAGAGTTGTTTTTCTCAATTACTTCTCTGAGATACTTTCCAGTCAATGAGGTGAGGGCCGAGAGTTCCGACTTAACACGTATACCGGGAGCCCGAAAAGGGCTCCCGGGATATTGAACCCCCAACAGGACCACTAAAGACTAGAAAGTTGACAGGCTAGGTGTGGCGGTGCAGTGAAAAAAACAGCAAAACCGGGGCATATATATCCCGGTTTGCAGTTGGTTCTAACACTGGGGGGAGTGTGAATCGACCACACTCTCTAGCAAACTATAGTATTGAAAGTCGCCCTCTACGTCAGACTCCATAAATCCGACAACATCACTTATAGCCAGCTCAGTTCCATCTTCATTCCATGTTTCGGATTTAACTATTTCGCCCTTAACCATCGTGAAGTCTGATCGCTTCACTCCCGTTGCATACCACGTTTGGTATCTACCTTCGATTAATCCTTCCTCAAACTCTGACGAAAGTTTTAACACTGGATTAGAACCATCTGTATCGTCTGCGGGGTGCCACGCATTTACCGTTCCATGAAACAGGTTTTTGGAATACGGTAATACGATTAGCTTGCTGCTATTGGCAGTGTAAAAGGTGAAGTCGCCATCTTTAAGACCCGAATCATATCGCCCCTCAATACGAACGACACCGTCTGACGATTTTGCAGAGTAGAGGCCGTGGGGTACGCCTTCTTTACACTCTCCGGAAACCTCGAGAGAATGGCTGTTTCCGAGAGCAGCGGTTGGGACCAGGAATAAGGCAATGTATTTCCACATAGATACGAAGAGGTCAGAAATTATTGTTTGTGATTATCCCACATTGCCTTCTCGACTTTGGGTCTGCGTGTCATGCCTTTCCTGAAAATAGATCTGTTCCGGTTTTCCTTAACATTGGTTAATGGTGCATTAAGCTCAGTGGGATAGACTTCGGGTAATGCATTACGTAAATGAAACCGTAACTAAGCTGGCGGTCGTAGTTGCTGTTCTAGTGGCAATAACCGGTTGTGCCAGCAATATACCAGCGGGTATTTCTGAACCGCCAGAGCATTCTTTTGACATTGATCGGGCGGGTGCCAACATTGAGAAAGCGATGGGAGTGCAGGTGCGGTGGGGTGGTGTCATCAAGACCGTTGAAAACCGTCGCAGCGATACCTGGATCGAGGTGATTGGAAGGCCTTTAGGCGCCAATGGTCGGCCGGGAGACGGAAAAAGTCCGGGCCGTTTCTGGGCGATGGTGGAGGGATTTGCAGAACCTGCCGATTTTCCTGAAGGGTTGAAGGTGACCGTATTTGGCTCAGTAGTTGGAACCACAACCGAAAACATCGGCAAGTACCCGTACAAGTATGTCATCGTTGATGTAGAACAGATACACGGCTGGGCGGAACCGGAACCTCGATATGTGGAATCGCCGTACTATTCTCCCTGGTATTGGCATGACCCGTGGTATCCGAGCGGGTCGGGTTTTTACTATTTCTCAAGATTTCACAGAGACTGGTAGAGCCACATAAAACTTTGAAGGTAGTTTAAAAATGATGATAGTCAGAACTCTGACAGCATTACTGCTCGTAATCGTAACGGGTTGCGCGACCCAGCCAGCAATAGATGGTACCAACTACGATGCAACCATCGTTCCGGATCTAACGACTCAGAATATTGAGAATTTCACTGATCGCGGAGTGATTTGGGGCGGTGTTATTTTGAGCACGACGAATCAGGAAAATGGATCACAGGTGGAGGTGCTGGCTTATCCCCTCGATCGTAATTACCGACCAAAGACTTCTGGCTTGTCTACCGGCCGGTTTTTGGTTACGACCGACAGTTTCCTCGAGCCGGTAGATTATGCGCCCGGTAAACCGCTTACAGCGTCTGGTCGAATTTCAGGAAGCGAGTCCAGCACCGTGGGGCAGGCCTCTGTCGATGTGCCGGTGCTCAAACCAGATGAGCTGCATCTTTGGAGCAAGAAAACCTCTGGAATCAGACCGACTTTCGGAATAGGGGTTAGTTTAGGTTTTTAGTGAAAAAAGGGCAGATTTATTTTGGCTCGTTAAATAGATCTGTCCCGGTTTTCCCCTTTCGCGCGAACTAGGGATCGCGCACCAGGAGGATCAGTCCGTCGTCGGTTTTCGGAGCAAAAGACAGAACATTTGCTACCGAGTTTTCGCCGATTTTGTATGCCCATGAACGGTTGGTAAATATAGTTGTGGAGGTCCAGAAACCATCGGGATCAAAATAGGTTACGCCCGGCATGCCGGCGCCGTTAAACTGCCGAATCGCCTCCTCCGTTACAGTCATTCCGTCAAATTCCAGGTCCTGAGTGTTGTAACGTTGCTCCGACAGTTCAAGCAGACTGAGCGCTTCTGTCGCGCTGGGCAGGCGCCAGTCGCCGGCCTGAGACCCGTCGGTCAGGCCGCAATCTCCGTCGAGGTCATCGGTGTCGGCTCCGTCGAACAATCCGGCTGCAACACCAAGACTGTCGGTCCAGGAACGTGGCGCAAAGCAGGTTGATGTATCCAGCCAGATCAGACCGGTTACCCTGTCCTGGACGACGCGATCCTGTAACGAGCGAAAACGGGGTACCGGTCGCTGTATTCCCGCCTGCAACTCACCGTCTGCGCCCGTGCCGATACACGAGGCAATCTCGTGGTCGGATGTGGTTGCATCAAGTTCGTCGGACCAGCATTTCACCTGACCGGTGGTGAGCACTGGTACAACGGCATTGTCTCGAGTACTGGCTCCGCGGACTGGCCATACATTTGTTCCAGTATCGGTGGGTCTTCGGGACGTGCTGGAAATTCCGCCGTTTGATGTGCTCAGCGAGTACGCTCGACTGCCATCGCCAGAATTGTTCAATGGCGTGGTGGAGTCTACGAACCCCCGGTGACCGGGCAGGATCGAAGAGCTGAAGAGTCCGCTTCCGGTCAGGGTCAGACCGCAGTCAAAGGCAAAATCGTTACTGCCGTCACTGCCAAAGGTGAGGGCACTGATCATTTCATTCAGATTAGGTGCACGCCATTCCCCGGGCGTACTGCCATCGGTCAACCCGCAACCGCCCTCAGCCAGTGCATCCACATTTTGCAGTTGAGCCGCCCAGGTGGCGTCGGAAAAACAGCTGTTATTTGCGAGCCAGACCAGTCCGCTCATGTGATCGGTGATGGTGCCGTCGCCATTGTTGGTGCAGCGAGGGGAAGGCGCAGTGACGCCGTTCTGAGTCTCGCCATCCTGCCCTGTATTCGCACAACTGATCTCGTCACCGGCACTGTCCCAGCATTTCGTCTGACCGGTTTTCTGAACGCCAATAACCGGCTCGTCCGGTGTCTGCGCAACGACACCGGTGCTCAGCAGTCCCAGACACAGAGCAACCACAACGTTTGCACCGATCGATGCACGAGTATTCAATTTCGGTCTCATGGATCGCGAACCAATATAAAATCAATAAAAGTCACATCCTTGCTCTCCGACCGCAATACGCTAGGTTCAGTTGCGAACGCATTCTCGGTTTGGTCCGGCCGAGTGGTCGATGTCCACAACCGCGGAAACTCGAGTCCCAAAATGGCGCTCTGGTAGTAAATGCTTTTGGCGTCATGGATACTGATCAGCTCATTCACATTGGGCAGACGCCAATCGCCCGCAGAGGATCCGTCGCTCACACCACAGTCTCCGTCTGAGAACCCGTTAGCCGTGGTCAGAGCATCCTCCCATTTCTGACTGGTTGCCAAACCAGTCAGGCATTCAAAATCGGTCATCCAGACCAGTCCGGTCAATCGATCGGTGACGGTACCGTCCCGATTGTCGACAAACCGTGGCTCAGGAAAGGCAATGCCCCATTGGAATTCGCCGTCGGTATTAAATCCGCGGCAGTTGCGCCATCGTCGGTCAGCAGTGTTTAGACAGGTTCGCTGTTCGGTCATCTGCACCGGTGCTCCCGCGGTGCTCTCAAACAAATGATAGTTCCCCGTTGCGGGGTTGCGATGTCGAACCGCAAGGACGTACAGGACAGAGTTGACCTGATTGTGCACGGAGAGCAGCCGATTGGTGCTGACCAATCGGTTTGTGTCCAGATCGAGTGTCAGATAGGACACAAGGCTACTGCTGGAACTTCTCACCTGATACGTGCTGCTGAGGTACACGTTGTTGAACGTTGCCGGAGTCGGAAGTGTGAACGGATGGCCGGCGGGGAGGTCGCCGGAGAGTGTGCCGAAATCCACCAGACTGATCAGCTCATTGATTGTAGGCACGTGCCAGTCGCCGGTTGCCGAGCCGTCGGTTAGACCGCACTGTCCGGATGCAAGTGTATTCGCAACCTGGGCAATGCCAGAGGTGGACGTCAGGCAGGTACCGTCCTTCAGCCAGACGAGCCCGGTCAGTTGATCGAGGACTGTCCCATCGCCGTTGTCTATGAACCGAGGGTCCGGCCAGGGTACTCCGGCCTGGTATTCGCCGTCCTGCCCGGTGTCGGCACAATCGATGGTGTTGCCATCTTCATCCCAGCACCCGGTTTGATTCGTGCGTTCTACTGGCGCACGACGAGTAGCTGAGAATTCACCGCGCTGGGGAGAGTCGGCGGAGTCGTCAAGAATAAAGGAAATGATCGGCGTGACTTCCACCTGTGCCAGAGATGCACAGCAGACTATCAACAAACCACCAGCAACAAACGAACGAACCGACATGAAATATGGACTGCCTTATGATCCTGAAACTTAATAGTTAATCAATCGTACAGGAAAATAAAAACCGGGACAGATCTATTTTTGTAAAGGTAGTTGCGCTAAATAAATCTGTCCCGGTTTTTGAACGTCAGATCCACAGACTGCTCAGCAAAATTTAACAAGCCTTCAACACTCAAGGCCCCAAAGCACGCCCCGCTATTTTTGAAAAGTCTAGTCATCTCTCTCCTTACGAATACAAACTTTCCGGCTTCACTACAAAATAAATCCGACACGGTTTCTTCGTAATGTCTAAACGTTGGTAGCAACAGGTATCCAGTCTAAAGTAATTTCTACTCTGACCCCCATAGACCTCGGTTTTTCCTCTAGAGCACACAACGGACAAAATTGGAATTAAGGTTAAAGGAGAGTGTGGCATTACCGCGAAGGAAGTCAACCACCCAAGCATCCGCAGGATTGGCTGCTCTAGAGGATACCGACCAATAAGACGACGAA
>JBCCGE010000036.1:0-31485 GCA_039029455.1 Pseudomonadota bacterium
CCGGAACGACCGCAATACTACTCGGCGCATTGATCGCACTAAACGTGAATCCCGGTCCGCAATTACTGGTGGACCGACCCGAGGTGTTCTGGTCGATAATTATCTCGATGTACATCGGCAACCTGGTGCTGCTGATTCTTAACCTGCCCCTAATTCCTTATATCGCCAAAGTTCTTGCGGTTCCGCGTAATTTTCTCATCCCGTTTGTGCTGTTTTTTGCACTTATTGGTGCCTATATTGGCCAGAACAACCCCACCGAGCTTTACATGATGGTTGGGATTGGTTTGCTGGCCACAGTGTTCCGGTTCACCGGCTTTCCGCTGCCGCCGCTGGTTATCGGTTTTATTCTGGGAGGAATGCTGGAGGACAATTTTGGCCGTGCAATTTCGCGAGCCGGCGGTATCCAGTTTATCTGGGAGCGCCCTTTGACTTTGATCCTGCTTATGGTCGCCGTCCTGCTGCTGGTCGCGCCTTTTCTTACCGACACCTTGTCGCGACGCAGATCAGCCAGACAGCAACACCGCTAAACCACTGTACGGACACACTCGCCCGGCAGAGAATAGCAGGGAACCTGATACCTTCCGACCTGTCTTAGATGAGACAAATATGACAGCTGAATTAAGACATGCAATCGGTGGACATTACGATATATCGCTGGGCCGGCAGTTGGGGTCCGTTCAAAGTCAATATCCCCTGCGGTGAGTGTTCGCTCACGCTCGATGTGGTCAAGGACACAATTAAAAACGAGCTCGACGGCATTCCGGTCACGCTGCGAACGAAGGACTGGTTAAGCTGCTGGTGGGAGGCCCTGTTTAAAGGCGGCTGGCATGCCCCGATCGTCATGGTTGATGGTCGTATTGTGAGCCAGGGTAAAGCCTTGAACCGTGGCGTGCTGACCCAGGCGGTTGTCGAGGCCTGGGCGCGAAACAGTGCTGTGGATGGATCCGTTTTGTTCGGCAAAGCAAATTGTCCTCATTGTGTCCGGGCGAAAGCACTTCTCGAAGAGAAAGGTGTTCCGTTTGTGTACCGGGATGTCGTGCAACAGCCGCGTTCAATGTATGAGATGCTGGCCCGTGTAAAACCCCTTATAGGCGCAAAGACACCGGTGACCGTGCCCCAAATTTGGCTGAACTCAGGATACGTGGGGGGTGCGGATGCACTGGCGATGCAGCTGTCGAGATCCCATTCGGGTAACCCCGGGCGTCAAAAGGCCGCTTAAAAATTTCTCTGGTGGTAAGGCTGAAGGTGAAGTAGCCTTGGTCGGCCCTGCGAATGCTGCGCCGACGTAATATGCTTGAACAGTCCTATCTCCTGTTTTTACTGGCCTCGGTGGCCGTTATTCTGATCCCGGGTCAGGACCTTGTGCTGGTAATGACTCGCGGCCTGAGCCAGGGATCCAAAGCCGGTCTGGTAACCGCTGCTGGCGTCAGTGTGGGTTTGATGGGACACACCGCTATTGTCAGCCTCGGGCTGGGATCCATCCTGTTGGCATCTGCCCATGCTTTTCTGTTGCTGAAGCTGATTGGCGCCGCCTATCTGATCTATCTTGGCGTACGACTGTTGCGTGAGAAAGAGTTGCCCGATGCGGAGGAGGCGAGGGCAACTACCGCCACACAACTTTTCTTTCAGGGTGCGGTGTCCAATATTTCAAACCCGAAGATTACGATTTTTTATATTGCCTATCTTCCGCAGTTTCTTCAGGCGGGTACAGAAAGCCCGTCTATCGGATTGTTTGTACTGGGTACAACATTCGCACTGCTAACCTTCGCGATCAAAGCTCCTGTTGGCTGGTTCGCGGGTTTTACAACAAACTGGGTGCGTGCCAGACCTCGTGTGATTCGCGGAGTCTATATTTGCGGTGGGTTAACACTATTGGGTCTGGGGGTAAAACTGGCGACCGAGTCGCGGTAGCGAGGCGCGGCCAAATCGAGTTAAGTGTTAAGAGATTGTCGCTGCATCAGCTCTGCCACGACGCTTATGGCAACCGCCATCGGTTCTTTTAGATCGGTCAACGGCAATCCAACAGGGCAGACCAGCCGCGACAGCTCCTCTTGTGTGAAGCCTTTTTTTGAGAGCCGGGATCGAAACTTTGCGCTCTTGGATTCTGATCCGATTAAGCCACAGTAGTTGATGTCCGGACGCGACAAAGCCGCTTCGCACAATTCCATATCGAGTTCGTGACTGTGAGTCATGATTAACACCGATATGCCCGTTGGCAATTCTTCGACCGTGGTGTAGGAGTTCTCGACATCGACTACCGAAACGTTCGTTGGCGAACCCAGCTCACTATGAACGGCTCTGACGAGTCCGTCGCGATGATCCAGCCAGATCACGTGACAGGGCAGTTCAGACACAATCCTGACCACTGCCCGTCCGACGTGCCCGGCTCCAAACAATGCAAAAGAGAAATCTGATCCGGGGTAGCACTCGAACATAACCGATACGCGCCCGCCGCAGCACTGCTCAAGATCTTTACCCAGGGTAAATTGCTTTTGTTCTACTGATTTGTGATTTTGAAGCAAAAGCTGTCTCGCGTGCTCAATGCAATCGAATTCAAGCGCGCCACCTCCAATCGAATCGAAAGTCTCGCTTGCAGTCACCACCATCTTGGATTGCGCAGATCTGGGTGACGACCCCTCAACGCTGACAATAGTGACTAAAACAAAGGGCGTGTTGTCAATGTGGGCGGAATGGACAGCGTCGATCCAGTTCATTCAGAGCGCCTCGTCCGATTAATACAGCTCAACACTTCCTCTGGGGTTGCCGGCGCATTTAGTTGCGGAAAATGGGCGCGTCCGGTTGCGCTGACAATGGCATCCCGAATTGCACACCATACTGAAATAGCGAGCATCAGCGGTGGCTCACCTACAGCTTTCGAGCGATGTATGGTTTCTTCAGCATTGGGGATATTTTCGAGCAGTGAGACATTGAAGATTTCCGGTGTATCGCCTATTGCAGGAATCTTGTAGGTGGCGGGGCCGTCGGTGATCAGCCGGCCGGAGGCGTCCCAAAGAACTTCCTCCGATGTCAACCAGCCCATACCCTGCACAAACCCGCCTTCGATCTGACCGATATCTATAGCGCGATTAACGCTATTACCGACATCGTGCAGGATATCAACACGCAGACATCTGGATTCTCCGGTGAGAGTGTCGATAGCCACTTCGGAAACGGCACAACCGTATGCGTAATACAAAAACGGATGACCTCGGGCACGACTTCTGTCGTAGTGGATTTTGGGCGTCGCGTAATAACCTGTTGCAGACAAGGGAACGCGCGCGAGCCAGGCGCTGCGCGCGGCGTCGTCAAACGCAATAGATTCAGTGTCGACTTTAATTCGGTTGTTTGCAAAGGTTATTATGTCCGGGCTGACACTGTAAGTCTCAGACAGATGCGCGACCAATCGTGAGCGAATTTCCACGGCCGCATTAAATGCAGCCATGCCGTTCAGATCAGTGCCCGACGAAGCCGCTGTTGGTGACGTGTTGGGAACTTTATCGGTTGAGGTGCTGCTGATCTGAATGCGCTCCAGGTCCACTGAAAAAACACTGGCGACGATCTGAGCCACTTTGATCATCAGTCCCTGTCCCATTTCGGTACCGCCGTGATTGAGATGAATACTGCCATCGCTGTAGAGATGAACCAGTGCGCCCGCCTGATTCAGATGCGAAACGGTGAACGAGATACCGAATTTGACCGGAGTCAATGCGATTCCCTTTTTAATGGTTGGATTTTGATTATTGAACCGATCGATGTTCTGCCGTCTCTGACGGTAGTCCGACTGAACCTCGAGTTGTTCAATCATGTCTGCAAGCGGGAAGTGCTCAACGCGCTGATAGTAGGGCGTCAGATCGTGACGACCGGGTTGGTAGAGGTTTTTTTTGCGGACATCAAGCGGATCCATCGCTGCATGGAAGGCAATTTCATCCATTACAGTTTCCATTGCGATCATTCCCTGGGGACCGCCAAATCCCCTGAAAGCAGTATGTGAGACAGTGTTGGATTTACATCGCAACCCATCGATCTGTACATGGGGTAAGAAGTAGGCGTTGTCACTATGGAACATGGCCCGATCAACAATTGCATCGGACAAATCTGCAGAATAACCACAGTCCGCCGCTAGCTCATAGCGGATACCCTGAAGCTGACCCTGTGGACTGAATCCAGCGCAATAGCGGTTAAAAAAAGCGTGCCTCTTACCCGTCATTCGCATATCGTCCGCTCGCGACAATCGGCAGCTGACTGCGCAATGGTGTTTGTGCGCAAATAGTGCAGCCAGACAGGACCACGCTGTGGACTGCGTTTCCTTGCCACCAAATCCACCTCCCATGCGACGGGTGATAACTTCTATACGATGCATGGGAACGTCGAGAACTCTGGCGACCAGAACCTGGGTCTCGGTTGGATTTTGTGTGGACGCGTAGACTTTGATTCGCTCGTCATCTTCCGCAATAGCGAGGGATACCTGACCCTCAAGATAAAAGTGTTCCTGCCCGCCGACGTGAAAACTGTTGTCTATTTTCAGGTCTGCGTCTGCGATCGCTGACTCAGCGTCCCCTCGGCTCATCCTGTGCGGTGGGCGCACAAAGTGTTTTGCTTCGATTGCAGTTTCCAGATCGAGCATGGCTTGAAGGGGTTCAATATCCAGTTGCGCCTTCGTTACTGCCTGCCGGGCCTTTTGAAGAGATGTTGCGAGGACGGCGAAAACAGGCTGACCGACGAACTCAACAGTGTCCCCCGCAAGCAGCGGATCACCGGCAAATACCGGACCGATATCCGCGTTCCCCGGAATGTCTTCGGCCAGCATGATATCGACGACTCCTTCGGATCGGGAAACCTCGGACAGGTCGATGCATCGGATTCGACCGTGCGCGACCGGGCTCGCGCCTATAGCGATATGCAGAAGATTCTCGAGCTGAGGCAGATCATCGACATAACGAGCTGAACCGCTGACGTGAGCGGCAGCACTGTCGTGAACGAGACCGTCACCGATTACCGACTTCGACTCAAGCATGGTCTATGTCCACAATACCTGAATCCGGTACTGATTGAAGATAGCAGCGGATCAAAAGATTTTCGGCGACGTTGAGTCTGTATTCTGCGCTTGCGCGAGCGTCAGAAATCGGCTGGTAGTCTTTTCGCACCGCCGTTTTGGCTTTCTCTACCGCCCGCATTGA
This sequence comes from Pseudomonadota bacterium, assembly GCA_039029455.1. Taxonomy (GTDB): domain Bacteria; phylum Pseudomonadota; class Gammaproteobacteria; order Arenicellales; family Poriferihabitantaceae; genus JBCCGE01. The sequence continues at coordinate 5,178 of JBCCGE010000036.1, forward strand.
CCAGGTTTCTGCGGTCAGCGCCTCCTCGATATGTCGCGCTCGCTTTGGCACTTCAGCCATCCCACCACAGGCTATGCGCACTGCATTGATTTTCGTGTCGGGTTGCGTCCCTGAAAATTCAACCCACATCGCCATGCAGATTGCGGAGATATCGTCATCGCGCCGTTTGCTGATCTTGTGAATATAGAGTTGCTGATTCGACTTCAGTTTCGGAATCCGGATGGCCTGGATAATTTCACCGGTTTCCAATCGGGTTTTTCGATAGCCGGTAAAAAAATCGTTGATTGATACTTGTCTTTGTCTACCGCTACCGTGGAGTATCAGATCAGTGTTCAGCGCCATCAGCACGGGCGGCAGGTCGCCGATGGGCGATGCTGTTCCCAGATTGCCGCCCAGTGTGCCGCTGAAGCGAACCTGCCGGGAGCCAAATCGATCCAGCAGGGCGGCAAGATCCGGCCAGTGCGACTCCGCGTAAACCTGAAGAGTTTCCAGCTGCACCGCCGCACCAAATGCAACGAAGTGGTCAGATTCCTCAATGGTTCTGAGCTCGGCGACTCGAGACAGACTGATCATGCTGGGATAAGAGACCAGTTTCTGAGTGACTTCCAGTGCCAGGTCGGTGCCGCCGGCAACCAGCGGCGCATCCGGGTTTTCGTCAATCAGCTGGTCCAGCTGCTGAAGAGACCGGGGACGGAAAAACGGATGACCCGATCGCGTTGCCGCAGGCAACGCAGCCAGGCGTTTGCGAGTGTCGTCCGCGCTTGAATCAAATTGATCTGCAGTGGTGTCTTCGAGCACCTCCTTGCCGGCTTCGATAATCGGCTGATAGCCGGTGCATCGGCACAGGTTACCGGACAGCGACTTAAGAATTTTTTGGCGTTGGTTACCACACTCTGACTGGTCCGATGCCTTTTTCATTGCAAAAAGCGACATTACAAATCCCGGTGTACAAAACCCGCATTGGGAGCCGTGGTGCCTGACCATAGCTGCTTGTACCGGATGAAGTGTGTTGTTACTTCGCAGATGTTCCACGGTAATCAGCTGTTTGCCGTGTAGTTCGCCCAAAAACGTAATGCAGCTGTTGATTGCTGAATATCGCAAACCGTCTTCCCCGACTTCACTGACAACTGCGGTGCAGGCACCACAATCTCCTGACGCACAGCCTTCTTTGGTGCCGGTCAGTCGACGCGACAGACGCAGGTAGTCGAGCACGGTGGTGTCGGCCGTGATGCCCTGGTCATTGTGCGAAAGATCGATAAGCTCGTCTTGAAGAAGAAACTGCATGTCAAATCCTGACTATTTAGTCAAGATTTTAACAAACACTGAGCATATGCCAAGCCTGCAGAGCACTGTCCCAGATGGATTCAGGTCAGTTTTTTCGTCAGTTCGCTGGCCAGAGTACGATGCCTGTCGGTCAATTCACCGAGGTCAACCCCGATAATTTCGCCGTTTTTGACCCGTAGTTTACCTGCCACCAAAACGTCACGAGCCTGACTGGCACCGCACAATACCAGCGCTGCCAGTGCATCCCCTGATCCACTGAACCGGGGTTCCTGCAGCGAAAAGATCGCAATATCGGCCTGCATACCCTCTGAGATTACCCCGATATCCTGACGTCCGATGCAGCGAGCGGAGCCTGCCGTGGCCCAGCGCAATGCATCCAGATGGGAAACCTGCTCGGCGCCGTACTGCAGGCGCTGCAGCAAAAAAGCCTGACGGATTTCCTGCATCATATTTGAATGATCGTTTGATGCGGAGCCATCCACCGCCAGGCCAACAGGGCATCCGGCGTGTTCCAGCTCCAGCGTCCTGCAGTGACCCGAACTCAGCATCATATTAGAGCCCGGACAATGGCATACGCATACATCCATTTGCCCCAGCCGCTGAATTTCTTCATCGTTAAAATGAATGCCGTGTGCGAGCCAGACGTCATCGCCGACCCAGTCTACGCTCTCAAGAAAGTCAAGGGGTCGTGCGCCAAGGCACTGCAGACAATACTGGGTTTCGTCCTCGGTCTCGGCAAGGTGAGTGTGCAGACGGACGCCGTGCTGTCGCGCCAGTGCGGCGATTTCGGTCATCAGGCGAGGGGTGACGCTGAAAGGAGAACAGGGCGCCAGAGCGACCTGTATCATGGCACCGTCACCCGCCTTATGGAAGGTATGAATCACTCGCTCACAGTCAGTGAGAATATCGTCCTCCGACTGCACGATTTTGCTCGGAGGCAAACCGCCCTGTTCCTCACCGAGGCTCATGGATCCTCGACAGAGAACGCTTCTGATACCCATGTTTTTGACCCCGCTGACCTGAAGGTCAAATGCATCCGGACATCCCTTTGGATAGAGATAGTGATGATCAGAACTCGTGGTGCATCCCGACAGCAACAATTCTGCAGAGGCCAGTTCGGTGGACGTCAGGATCATTTCAGGGGTAAGTCCGGCCCAGACAGGGTAAAGGCTTTTCAGCCAGGGAAACAGTGGTTTATTCAAGGCCGCCGGCAGCGCGCGGGTCAGGGTCTGGTAGTAGTGATGATGGGTGTTGATCAGTCCGGGAAGGACCACACAGTCACTGGCGTCGATCACCGAATCAACCTCACTATCGGGCGCCTGTTGATCGACCAGTACCTGATCGATATACGTGCCTTCAACGACAATGCCGGTGCAGTTATCGGTTGGCGTCAGCACTGCGAGTGGGTTTTTGATCCAGGTCCGCATCGAAAGCAGTGAATGGTGGCTACAGCCGGTTTGAAACGACCGGTGATTTTAGCCTAAACTTCCGTAATCCTGACTTTTTAGTCAATTTATAATAAATCATGCACCCGGTACTACTCTCTGCGCAAAACATGACACGAACGTTCCCCGGCGTGGTGGCGAATGATGCGGTCAGTCTGGCCCTGCGGGAAGGAGAGATCCATGCATTGCTGGGCGAGAACGGAGCCGGAAAATCGACGCTGGTTAAAATGATTTATGGTGTTCTGAGACCCGATTCCGGTAGTTTGGTCTGGAACGGTAAAGAGGTATCCATCAGTTCGCCTTCAACAGCACGCTCATTGGGCATCGCTATGGTGTTTCAGCATTTTTCGCTGTTTGATGCGCTGACCGTGTTCGAAAACATATATCTGGGTCTAGACAAGAATACCAACGCCGAAAACCTCAAAAAGGAGATTAGCGCGATATCCGAGCGTTACGGTCTGCCACTGGACCCCGATCGGCATGTTTATACATTGTCGGTGGGTGAACGCCAGCGAATTGAAATCATCCGCTGTCTGCTGCAAAACCCCAAACTGCTGGTGATGGATGAGCCCACTTCAGTGCTGACGCCTCAGGAAGTGGAGAAATTGTTTCAGACTTTGCGGCAACTTGCGGATGAAGGTATGGCGATCCTCTACATCAGTCACAAACTGGATGAAATCAAACAACTTTGTGAACACGCCACGATCCTTCGCGACGGCAGGGTTGTCGATTCTGTCGAAGTTGTTAACGAAACCGCCGCTTCGCTTGCGGAAAAAATGATGGGCCAGGCGTTGTCACCGTCGCTGGATTCCATTGCACCACAAAGAGAAAAACTGATGTTGTTGGTGAATGAGCTGAATGCAGACACCGACGATCAGTACGGCATTCGGCTGCGCGGGATCAATTTGCAGGCATACGCCGGAGAAATAGTCGGCATTGCCGGTGTGGCCGGGAATGGCCAGGAGGAGCTGTTGAAGGCGGTGAGTGGTGAGACTCTTCTTGCTACTAGCAGCATGGTGAAACTCAACGCCGTTGAATGCGGAAAGTACGGTCCCAATCGCCGCCGAAAACTCGGTCTGGCCTGTATTCCGGAAGAACGCCTGGGACACGGTTCCGTTCCGGGTATGAGTTTAAAAGACAATGCATTGCTAACCAGTTTTAAAAGACTGGGTTTGTTGACCCGAGGATTTATCCGGTCGGCCGCAGCGGTCGATTTCACCCATCGTATTATCGAGCGGTTTGACGTTCGGTATCGTGATCACCAGTCGCTGGCGAGTAGTCTGTCCGGGGGTAATCTGCAGAAATTTATTGTCGGTCGGGAGATGGCGCAAAATCCCGATGTGCTGGTGGTGTCGCAACCGACCTGGGGCGTGGATGCGGGTGCCGCGCAAACTATTCGTGCGTCCATTCAGACCCTTGCCGGTGAGGGATCTGCAGTCGTTGTGATCTCACAGGATCTGGACGAGCTGATGAGTATCTGCCATCGTATTGGCGCGATCTGCGCGGGTCGTCTGTCCGACTTCTATCCGGTCGGTGATATTACCGTGCAGCAGGTTGGCCTGCTGATGGCCGGTGCTGAGTCGCTGGAGGGGGACGGCAGTTGAATTTACCGAAACTGGTTAAGCGTCCTCAGCCATCTCGCCTGATGGTGTTCGGCTCACCACTGGTCGCGTTTATATTGACTCTGGTAGCTGGCGTTGTTCTGTTTCAGATCATGGGTGTCAATCCGTTTGACGCGCTCTACGCGTTCTTTGTAGAGCCGTTGACCTCGCTCTATGGCTGGGGTGAACTCGGTGTTAAGGCAACCCCACTGGTACTGATCGCCGTTGCACTTTCTATCGGCTTTCGAGCCGGCGTATGGAATATTGGCGCTGAAGGTCAGCTGACGCTCGGTGCAATTTGTGGCGGCGGTGTTGCGCTGCTGTTCTATGATGTCGAAGGCTTCTGGGTTCTGCCCCTGATGATTGCAGCGGGTATTGGCGGCGGCATGCTGTGGGCCGCAATCCCGGCGCTGTTGAGGACGCGCTTCAATGCCAACGAGATTCTGACCAGCCTGATGTTGACCTATGTTGCGACTCTGCTGCTCAGTATGCTGGTGCACGGGCCGTGGCGCGACCCGGACGGCTTTAATTTTCCCGAGTCACGAATTTTCAGTGAATCGGCGACGTTGCCGCTGATTCTGGGCGGCACACGGCTGCATCTGGGCTGGATTTTTGCACTGCTGGCCGTAGCAGCAGGCTGGTTGTTGATGTCGCGAACCATCATTGGTTTTCAGGTTAAGGTTGTCGGTGAAGCGCCCGCTGCAGGGCGATACGCCGGTTTTCGTGTGCGACGAGTGATCTGGTTTACGTTATTGCTGGGCGGTGGCGCCGCCGGTCTCGCGGGTTTGATTGAAGTGTCCGGACCTATAGGGCAATTGTTGCCGAGTATCTCTCCGGGGTACGGATTTACAGCCATTATTGTGGCCTTTGTCGGACGCCTGCACCCGGTTGGCGTGCTGTTTGCCGGACTGTTACTGGCGCTGTCCTATCTTGGCGGTGAGTCTGCGCAAATCTCGCTCAATTTGCCTCTGGCGGTGACCGGAGTGTTTCAGGGCCTGTTGTTGTTTTTTCTGCTGGCCTGCGACGTGTTGATTCACTACGAGGTTCGATGGCGATCGAATACGCTGACCTCAACACGGAGTGGTTAATGGACATTGTGCTAGCCACCTTATTGACGATTATCACTGCGGCAACCCCGCTATTGTTTGCCGCAATCGGTGAAATGGTGACGGAGAAATCCGGCGTCCTGAACCTTGGTGTGGAAGGCATGATTCTGCTCGGCGCTGTAACCGGGTTTGCAGTTGTGCACTACTCAGACAGCGCTTCCCTCGGAATTTTCGCCGGGATGCTCGCCGGAGCCGGTTTGTCGCTGGTGTTCGCGGCGCTTGTGCTTGGGTTTCAGGCCAGCCAGGTCGCTACCGGGTTGGCGCTTACGATTTTTGGTATCGGGTTCAGTGCACTGCTTGGTCAGAATCTTGTCGGCGTTGCCTATGACGGTCTGCCGAAGCTGCCGATTCCTGGCCTCAGCCAGATTCCTTTCCTCGGACCACTGCTGTTTCAGCACGACATTCTGGTCTATCTTTCTGTTGTGCTTGTCATCCTGGTCTCGTGGTTTCTTTACAAAACGCGATACGGCCTGATTCTTCGGGCGGTTGGTGATTCTCATGATGCCGCACACGCTATCGGTTATCCGGTGATCTGGGTGCGGTTGTGCGCAACGTTATTTGGTGGGGCGATGGCAGGACTCGCAGGAGCTTACCTGTCGCTGGCTTACTCGCCTCTATGGATCGAAAATATGAGCGCAGGTCGGGGCTGGATTGCGCTGGCTCTGGTGGTGTTCGCGACCTGGCGGCCGTGGCGCGTTATGGTGGGAGCCTATCTTTTTGGCGGGATTACGATTCTTCAGCTGCATGCGCAGGCCATGGGTATTGGGCTGCCGTCACAAATCATGTCCATGTTGCCCTATCTGGCGACTATTTTTGTGCTGGTTCTGATTTCACGGGACCGAAACAAAATTCGTTTGAATGCGCCCGCAAGTATCGGTAAACCGTTTCACCCAACCACATAGCGCGCCGTGTATGGAAGCGAACGGGTCACAAAAAACGGGTCTGGGACAGCGGCGTCAACAGCAGATTCTGCGCGCTGCCGAAAACGAATTTGAGCAGTATGGGTTCAACGGTGCTCGTATGCAGCGGATTGCCGATCGGGCCGGTGTACCCAAGTCCAATGTTCATTATTACTTTGCCAATAAGTCTGAGTTATACGATGCTGTGCTGGTGAATGTTGTGGCGCTGTGGGACCAGGCGCTGGCTCCGATCGATCCCGATTCGAACCCCACCGAAGTGTTGCTGGAGTACGTCCGACTCAAGGTCGAATTTACCCACCGGTATCCAGCGGCGACGCGAATATTTGCGCTTGAACTTCTCCACGGCGGCGACAAAATGAGCAAGAGGCTCAATCGGCGGACGTGTCAGTGGACCCATGAGCGCGCTGCTGAAATTCAGAGGTGGATCGATCGTAAACAGATACTGCCGCTCAATCCCTATCATCTGATTTTTATGATCTGGGCAAGCACGCAACATTATGCCCAGTCCGAGACTCAGGTCAGGGCGATCTATCGGAAACGCAGTCTCACCGCTCGTGATCACCAGCAGTGGGCGCAATCCCTGCAGGTCATGGTGCTACGAATCTGTGGTCTGGAGAATCCGGATTGATTGAAGCCCACATTCACGAATGGCTGCATCTTTTGCTGCGCTGGATCCACTTCATTGTCGGTGTGGCGTGGATCGGGGCATCGTTTTACTTTAACTGGCTGGAGAACAATCTGGACCGGGCTGATCGCGGTGATGAGCGCATCGCGGGCGACCTTTGGGCCATTCATGGCGGCGGGATTTACTACCTGAAAAAATACCAGAGTCGACCGCAGTCTCTGCCTCCGGTACTGCACTGGTTCAAATGGGAAGCCTATTCCACGTGGCTGTCCGGAGTCAGTCTCTTGATTGTGGTGTACTACGTCAATGCCTCAAATTTCATGACCGATGACAGCGTCATGGCACTGTCATCCACCATGGCAATTGGTATTGGGCTATCCGCACTTGTTGCGTCCTGGCTGTTCTATGATGTGTCGTGTCGATCCTTCCTGAAAGACTGGCCGCGACTTTTGGGTATCCTTATTTTTGCCTGGTTTGCCCTGCTGGCCTGGGTGCTGAGTGAGTGCTTAAGTCCCCGCGCAGCATACATTCACGTGGGTGCTGCAATTGGCACAGTGATGGTTGCCAACGTGTTTTTTGTCATCATTCCGTCGCAGCGGGAACTGGTCAAAGCGCTGACGGCTAATCAGGAACCGGACCCCCGTTTTGGCAAAAACGGGCTGCTCAGGTCGAGGCACAACAATTATCTGACATTGCCGGTTCTGTTTATCATGATCAGCGGACACTTTCCCGGCACCTACGGTTCTCCCCAGCAGTGGCTTGTTCTCAGTGGTGTCGCCGCGGTTGGCGTTCTCGCGCGACACTATTTCAATATCCGCGGTCGTGTGCGCGGTGCAGCCATCTGGCTCGCGATCGCCTTTGCAGGATTTGTGCTGATGATCTGGTTAACGCGACCGGTTCAGAATGAACACACTGTTTCAGCTGACGTATCGTCCGTATCGGACGACGAAGCTCTGAAAATTTCACAGCAAAGATGTGCCAGCTGCCATTCGCCGAACCCTACCCAGGATGGCTTCACCCAACCCCCTCTTGGGATTGAGCTGGATTCAGTTGCAAAGTTGCGTCAACATAAGACCGCAGTTCACCGAACCTCTGTATCGAGTCACTATATGCCACTGGGGAATCTGACAAATATGACAGCACAGGAACGAATCATTCTGGGCCAGTGGATCGAGGCTCAGCCGTGACAGACTATCCGCGAGATATGCGGGGTTATGGCGCGCACCCGCCGCATCCGGATTGGCCTGATAGCGCTCGTCTGGCATTGCAGTTTGTCGTCAACTACGAGGAAGGTGGGGAAAACTGCATCTTGCACGGTGATGCGGCCTCGGAGGCTTTTTTATCTGAAATTGTGGGTGCCCAGCCAATTCCAGGGATGCGCCATGCGAATATGGAATCGATGTACGAGTTTGGTTCTCGCAGCGGATTCTGGCGACTGCATCGTCTGTTTACAGGTCACGGTGTTCCGGTCACTGTGTTTGGAGTAGCGATGGCATTGCAAAGGAATCCGCAGGCGGTCGCTGCGATGCTGGATGCGGAATGGGAGATTGCGAGTCATGGGCTTCGATGGATTGATTACCAGCATATTCCCGAGTCGGAGGAATACGAGCACCTGATGCAGGCCATTGATATACATCAGGCGGTGACCGGCTCCAGACCGCTGGGATTTTATTTAGGACGCACCAGTCCCAATTCCCGCAAACTGACCTCAGAGTACGGCGCGTTTTTGTATTGTTCAGACACTTATGCCGATGAACTGCCGTATTGGGATACACAATACGAGAAGCCACTGTTAATGGTTCCGTACACACTCGATGCCAATGACATGCGATTTGCTACGGCACAGGGATTCAATTCGTCGCAACAGTTTTTCGACTATCTGAAAGACAGCTTCGACGTACTTTACGCCGAAGGCGAGCGTCAGCCCAAGATGATGTCGGTTGGGTTGCATTGCAGACTGGTCGGACGTCCCGGGCGATTCGCGGCCCTGCAGCGCTTTGTTGAATACGCGATGGGACACAATGATGTCTGGTTTGCTCGTCGCAGTGATATTGCACAACACTGGACCGAAAGGTTTCCAAAACCAGGTACACGCGCATGACAGTCCCCCGAACAAAGGCAGAGGATTATTCGAGTCACTGGGTTAATCTGGCGTCTGCAAAGCTCGGTGCCTGTGCCCGGATTTGCAGCGACGATTTTTTCGCCTCGATGCATCGAATGCTAAATGACGAACCGCCGGTGTGGCAGGAGGGTGTGTTCGACGATCACGGCAAGTGGATGGACGGCTGGGAATCTCGACGCAGAAGAACACCCGGTCACGATTGGTGTGTGGTTCAGTTGGCACGTCCCGGTGCGATCCATGGTGTGGAGATTGATACCCGGTTCTTCACCGGAAATTATCCACCTGAAATTTCTGTCGAAGCCTGTATTAGCGAACACGAGATTCCTGATGAAAAGGTCAACTGGCATGAAATCGTTAGGCGATCGCCTGTTCAGGGTGATTCATTTCATCAATACCCACTGGATGGTGAGGGACCGTTCAGTCATGTACGTCTCAATATGTTTCCCGACGGCGGTCTGGCTCGGTTTCGTGTTTATGGCGAACCCAGGGTGGACTGGGAGGCTGTGCAGAACGACGCGGTCGATCTGGCATCTGCATTGAACGGCGCTATCGCTCTGTCGTGCAACGATCAGCACTACGGTGATATTCGTTATTTGCTGACTCCGGGCAGAGGCGTAAATATGGGCGATGGCTGGGAAACACGGCGTCGTCGTGAACCCGGAAATGACTGGGTGATTATCGCACTTGCGCATGCCGGTACCATTGAATCCATCGATATCGACACGGCGCATTTCAAGGGCAACTATCCGGAAAGTGTGGATATACGAGGCGCCAGACTGCGCGCCATTTCGCTGGAAAGTCTCGAGTCCCAGAGCGAAAGCTGGGAGACGCTATTGGAGAAATCTCCCTTGTCTGCAGATGCGGAACACCATTTCAGTAAAGTAAATCCGATCGGTCCAATCACGCATGTGCGCGTGAACATCCATCCCGACGGCGGCCTCAGCCGTGTTCGGTTGTTTGGCAAGATTGCATTGCCGGCGTGACAAGAGCAGCACGATGAGTGATACCGTAACTCTAAATGCTGTACCGCTGACCGAGGCGGCATTCGAGCGCTACGGCGAGGTTATCGATTTAAGGCAGGCGCAAACGCAGTCCATCAATGGAGGGCTAACGTGCCGATATCATGACCTGGTGACAGTTGATACCGCGGACGGCGGAGGATGCACGCTGGTTAACGTGTTCCGAACTGCACCTATTCCACTGCCGCATAAAGTTGTCGTTATGGAACGCCACCCGCTGGGCAGTCAGGCTTTCCTTCCAATGGACCAGGCTCCGTTCCTTGTACTGGTCGGCGAACCTGAAAAGAATGCTCTTAAAGCCATCGATTTGACGCTGTTTATAACCGATGGACATCAGGGGGTGAATTTCAATAAGAATTGCTGGCATCATTACCAGCTCGTGCTGGGAAAAACGCGGGACTTCGTGGTTATTGATCGGGGGGGTGACGGTCAGAACCTGGAAGAGTGCGTGATCTCAGATTCTGTTGTTATTCCTGATATCGATTCTCGAACTGAGCAGGTAGCGTAGGGTGTCTGACTGATGTGACAACCACGTCTTTCACCAGACACAATTGTTGTTCAAAAATAATATCTGTTCTTCTGAATTAACGTTTGCAGCGCACAGTGTGCGAGGTCCAATGCTATGAGTCTGACCACAAAGCTTGTCGAATACATTAGACAAAAGCCCATCGAACATCATGATCTTGAAATGGCAGGCTTGTTTGTTCTCGACGCCGTCGCAAATCTGGTGGGTGGTCGAAGCAGTGACGCTGCGGGCCCCATACTGAACTGGGCGATGTCATCAGCGGCTTCAAACCCGATCGATGCCGGTCGTCAGGCACTGGTGATGGGCGGTTTGATTCACAGTCTGGAAACTGATGATTTGCATCGAACTTCCGTAACCCATCCCGGGTGCGTTGTTGTGCCGGTTGCGCTGTCACTGGGCGCGCAACGTCAGATTGATGGTCATCAGTTGCTGACCTCCGTATTGCACGGATTTGAGGCGATGTGCCGAATCGGCGACAGCGTGGGTAATGAACACTACAGGGTCTGGCACAACACCGGTACCTGCGGAACCTTTGGCGCCGCGATGACCGCGGCTTCGATTCTCAGCCTGAATGCAGATCAGAGCGTTGATGCACTGGGCAATGCCGGAACCCAGTCCGCTGGGCTATGGGAATTCCTGTCGAGTGGCGCAATGAGTAAACACCTGCATGCGGGCCGCGCTGCTGAATCCGGCATTATTGCCGCGGAGTGGGCCGCCCACGGTTTTTCCGGACCCTCCGAAATTCTTGAAGGCGAAAAAGGGTTGTACGCTGGCGCCTGTCCTGATGCGAACCCATTGGCCGTTATGGCAACACCGGACGCTGATTGGCAGTTGCTGAAAACGTCGATTAAACCCTGGCCGTCCTGCCGCCACACCCACCCTGCTGTGGACGGCGCGCTTGCGTTGTCTGCGCAGGTCAGTGCAGATGATATTGCAGAAATCGCGGTTGATACTTATCAGGCAGCCATCAACGTCTGTGACAGACCCGATCCACGTACGGAGTACCAGGCTAAATTCTCATTGCAGCATTGTGTTGTCGCTGCCCTGATTGATGGTCGACTCGATTTTGACTCGTTCTCCGAACAACGCCGCGCTCAACTTGGCGACCTGCGTGCGAAGGTGCGGCTGAATCTTGCTGATCCCTATGCGAGCGCCTATCCGGACCAGTATTGGGGGTCCGGTGTTACCGTTCGTTTGCGGAACGGTGAGTCATTGGGGCAAAGCAGACAATCCTGCGCCGGTGATCCGGAAGACCCACTCGACAGAGATCAAATGACAGTGAAGGCCAGAATGTTGTTTGACCATGGTGGCATGCCTGCTGCTGATGCAGAGGCGTTAATTGATGCGATTTTCGGGCTTGCCGAAGGGCGTGCTGACTGGTCGGTGATTCAGACGGCGTTTCCGCCGGCTATTCTATAGCGTTGATTGCGATGAAAACAGTGGTGCAGTAACCTTCCATGCTACGACCAAACTTAAGTGAGCGATGACGTGATCAAAAATAAAATTGCGGTAATTACAGGGTCTTCCGGCGGTATTGGGTATGCCTGTGCGGCCAGGTTTGTCCGCGAGGGCGCGAAAGTTGTGCTCTCCGATGTGTCTGATGAGGCCGGGGAGAAAGCGGCGCAGGCTCTGTGTGATGAGGGCGGCGATGCCATCTACGTCCATTGCGACGTTCGTGAAAAATCAGAGATCGAAACCCTGCTTGACGCGGCGATCGAACGCCATGGCCGCATTGATACAGTGATCGCCAATGCCGGAATTGTCCATGCTTCCGATATTCTCGAACTGGAAGAGGACGATTTCGATCGCGTGCTTTCAATCAATCTTAAAGGCGTGTTCCTGACCGGTCAGGCTGCAGCCAAAAGAATGATCCAGCAGCAACCTGATGCGGACGGCAGCAGGGGCAGTATTATCAATATGTCCTCACTGAACGGGGTGCTGGCGATTCCAGCGATTACCCCTTACGTGATTGCCAAAGGTGGTGTGAACCAATGGACCAAATGCCTTGGAATTCGCCTGGCCGCAGAAGGCGTGCGTGTGAACGGGATTGGGCCGGGTTCTATCGCTACCGAGATGTTTCAGCAGGTCGCGGATAATCCCCAAAAAATGCGCGAAATAATGTCTCGAACGCCGATGCTGCGGGCAGGTGAGCCCGATGAAGTCGCCAAACTCGCGGTTTTTCTGGCGAGTGAATACGCCAGCTACATCACGGGCGAAACGGTCTATATCGACGGTGGCCGCCAGGGTCTCAACTATGTGGTGCCTGTAGAGGACTAGCTCGGGTATTTCACAAAGGCGGACGGTTTATTGCAACACACGTTGTTAAATCAAGAGCTTATTTAACGGTATTTGCTAAAGTCCAGATTGCCCTCCCGGCCACGTAAGTCGTTGTTAGTGACTCAGTTTCGCCCCGCATCCTGAGCGATGTCCGTCCACTATAGTGACGGCTGCGTTTGTTTGGACGATTACCGAACCGGTCTGGCGAGGTATCCTTGATATCCCGACCTCCATAAAGTAGTAGAGCCCGCCACCAGGCTGTTTCGAACAACTAAAAAAAGTAAATTCGCCGGATTACTCCGGCGACTTTATCTCGGCCAATAGCTGTGAATTTCCCTCGCTTAATCCGGTTTAACCCTGTAGAGCGCGATCGAGAAACTCAATGCGGTCCTGACCCCAATAATTTTCGCCCTCATAGACGAAGGTGGGGGAGCCAAAGACATCGCGCTCGTGGGCCTCATCCGTTGTTGCCTGAAATGCTGCAGCCAGCTGATCGGACTTCGCCGACGCAAGCAGAGCGCCAGCATCGAGTCCGCATGCGTTCGCAATGTCGGTAAGCGTGGATTCGTCTGCAATATTTTTTTCGTCAGACCAGACGGCTGTCAGGCAGGCGTTTGCGAGTCGGCCGCCAGACTCACCGGCAGCGAGCACCATTTTTGCCGCCATTGATTGATCCGTCGGGAAGTGGGCCGGCTGAAAATTCATCGGCACATCCAGGTAAGCACTCCAGCGCTTGAGCTCATCCATGCGGAATCTCTGGCGGGAAGGGTGACGTTTCGCGGGCGGAACTCCGCCCATCTTGTCAAAAGTCTGCATCACATCGATTGGTTTGTAGTGGATAACAAGATCGTGTTTTCGCTGAATTTTCTCCACCTGATTAATTGCGAGATAGCTCCAGGGAGAGATGAGAAAAAGGTAGTAGTCGACGTGTTTTTGCATGTGGGAAATCTGATGGTATTGATCGCGGTTTGGACTGCAGGTTGCGGCCTGAGTTTCAATTTTGCCACACCAGTGATCGATCCAGGACCAGTGTTGTGGTCGGACTGCAAACATTTTCTGCATCTGACTGCAGATCGGATGGAATTTGCCGTGCAGTTTATTGCGCTTACGGATTGGCTGCGGGGTTGCGGACACCGCGTACGGGCCTGAGTTTCTAAATGGCCGTCGCTTTGACAGCGCAAAAGGTTTGGATCAGGGTCTGTCGTGTGTGAATTTACGTAGATTGAATCATTCGGAAGTGCAACCATTGGTAAAATAAGAATCATTGTTCGCTGCTGAATCTGTGAAGGTAATCATCAAAGTCATCTCGCTTACGCCTTTTTAACGCACACAAATGATTTTTAAGTACGGAGTGCCTTATTCCGAGCGTTTTGAGGACGTTTACTTCAATCGAAACGAAGGTCTCTCTGAGAGTCGATATGTGTTCCTTGAGGGCAGCAATACCCCGGATAGATGGGGAGGACGCGATGTGTTTGTCATCGGTGAAACCGGGTTTGGGACCGGGCTGAACTTCCTCGCAAGCTGGCATAGCTGGCGAAACACTCATTGTCGGCCTCAAAGACTTCATTTTGTCAGTGTCGAAAAACACCCGCTTTCAAGGGATGATCTGATCCGGTGTCAGCAATGCTTCCCTGAGCTTGAAGCTTTATACCGCTGCCTCATTGAACAGTACCCGCTTGACCCATCCGGATTCCATCGTCTGTTTTTCGATGAGGGTGATGTGGTTCTGACGTTGTGTTTTGGCGACGTTGAAAGGGTTCTGTCCGATCTTCGGGTAACGGTTGACAGTTGGTTTATGGATGGCTTTTCGCCAACGAAAAATCCTGAGATGTGGGCTCCCTCGGTCTGCAGTCGGATTGCTGCTCTGAGTGCAAAAAATACTGTTTTATCGACCTTCACCGCTGCCGGTCAGGTACGGCGAAATCTTGAGTCGGCCGGATTCAAGGTGAGAAAAGAAGCGGGTTTCGGGAGCAAGCGCGAAATGATCGTCGCCGAGTTTCGCGAAGACTCGACGTCTGAGAAAACACCCTGGTTCTCATGGCCATCGTGCGGTCGAAAATTTCAATCTGCAATCGTGATTGGTGCGGGCATTGGCGGTTGTCAGATCGCAGCCCGATTGGCAAAACGGGGGTTGCAGACTACTGTCATTGAACGCAATGCAGCCGTGGCCAGTGAAGCCTCCGGCAATTATCATGCCGTGATTTCACCGAAAATCAGCGCAGACAACGGTGGTTCCAGTCAGTTCTACAGACAGTGTTTCAACTTCGCTGTGTCTGAACTGACGCGAGAGGCATCTTCAGACCTGTGGCAGTCCTGTGGTGTGCTGCAACTGATTAAAGACGATCGGAGTCGGTCGCGATGGCAGTCGCTTCGAAGTCGTCCCCACAGCGATTACATCTTCGAAGTTCTGGATGCCGACGCTGCGAGCACACGGGCGGGTGTCCGCCTGCGGGAGGGCGGGCTATTTTTTCGGGGTGCCGGGTTCGTATTGCCCTCCACCTGGTGCCGGCATCTGTTGCAACATCCGGACATACAGGTAGTGGGGAATACAGCTGTGGATACGGTGAGGCCGCACGGAGACGGGTGGCAGGTGACCGCGAATTCAGATTCTGAAACCGGTTGTCGTGAATTTTTCGCCGACCTGATTGTTCTGGCCAACGGTAATCACAACGCTCTTCTCAATCTCAATTATGCCCCGTGCATGCCGGTAGCCGGTCAAACATCACGAGTTGCAGCCAATCCTGTGTCAGGAAATCTGTCCTGTGTCCTGGATCATTCAGGGTATGTTTTGCCAGCGATTGATGGATGGCATACTATCGGCTCGACTTATGACAGGGACAGTTACGCGACCAAGCCTTGCAAAGAGGCGGATCGCCGCAATCTTCTGCAACAGGTTCAGAACCTGCCGGGGGTATTTTCTCGCCATGACGATATCGGCGATCACCACGCGGCAACTCGCTTTGTAAGCCCTGACCGATACCCTTTTGCGGGGCCTGTGATCGACGAATCGTATTGCGCAGAAGTATATGGAGATCTGGGGCACGGCAGACACTGGAAGACGTATCCAACGGCACGCTTCATACCGGGACTCTATTTGCTGACAGCACTCGGTTCACGAGGATTTACCACTGCGGCGCTATGCGCTGAAGTGCTCGCTTCACAGATATGCGGAGAACCGGTTCCCGTTCCGGCATCGATCGTCGAAAATACGCACCCTGCACGATATCTCATTCGTGCGTTGAGAAAGAATGCGACCACCTGAATCAGTGAGAGTAGAATACTGTATCCGAAAATACTCGTTACAGTATTCAATACTGCGCAGGGTGCATAAGGTGTCTGCGTGTTTTCCGGTTTACAAACTAAGAATTGACGTTTTTGTGCTAATCAATCATGACCACACATTGCGGTAAAAAGACCGAAGAATTGATCGACAAACTGCGGTCGAGCTCAACCGGAGTTGATGTTGAATACCGACTCGCGAGTGGTGAAACACGCCGGCGCATTTATATGGACAGCACAGCCAGTACTCTTCAGCTTGGTGTCGTGAAAACTGTAATGGACCGCTATTTGCCCTATTACGCCAACACCCACACAGACGTTCACTTCAACGCCAAGCTTTCAACCCACGAATTCGAGTGGGCACATAATATGGTGCTTGATTTCGTTGATGCTGACAGGGATTTGTACACCAGTTTCTTCATTGGAAGCGGCGCTACCGCGGGTATTAATCGAATTGCCCAAACGCTCGCGAAAAAACGACCTGAGCGTGATGTCGTGATCACCACGATTATGGAACACCATTCCAATGATCTTCCGCACCGCGCGAATTTTGCCGAGGTTGTTCATATTCCTGTGGACAGCAGCGAGCAGGGCATGGGGTCGATCGATATGGACGCGCTCAAAGCTGCGTTGGAGAAGTATGGCGATCGGGTGAACTATGTCGCGGTTACCGGGGTTTCCAACGTAACCGGAATCGTTAATCCGATCTACGACGTCGCTGAGCTCGCGCATCAGCATGGCACGCTGATTCTGGTTGACGCCGCTCAAATGGCTGCGCATGTGCCGATAAAAATGCACGGCCATGAATCTGCGGAGCGAAATCTCGACATGATTGCGATGTCGGGGCACAAAATTTATGCACCTGGCTCACCGGGGGTCGTGGTCACAAGGCGCGATTTGTTTCAGGACGTTGAACCGGTGGAGCTTGGCGGTGGAATGGTCGATGACGTTCACATAGGCTACTACCTGAGCACGGCCAGCTTTCCGGATCGGGAGGAACCGGGTACCCCCAATATTGCCGGCGCAATTGCGCTGGCGTCTGTGCTGTACGCGTTAAAAAAAATTGGCATGGATGAGATTGACCGCAGAGAGATGGAATTAATGAGTTATGCGGTCGAGCGTCTTTCGATGTTGGATGAGGTTGTGGTCTATGGACGCACGGACACCGAGAACTGCCCTCGAACCGGTGCCGTTTCCGTCAATGTTCGGGATATGCATCACTCGCTAACAGCTGCCATTCTTAACGATTATTTTAATATTGCAGTGCGAAATGCCTGTTTCTGTGCCCATCCGTATGTGCGGGAAATGATTGCAGAAGACCTTGAGGAGCAACTGGACGAGTTGTCGAATGAAGAACTTGAGGCGATGGCGGAACTTCACCGCGGAATGGTGCGGGCAAGCTTCGGTGTGTATAACACCAGAGGGGATGTGGATGCACTGATATCGGCATTGCAAGATATCAGTTCAAACAAGGCCCAGTACTCTGATCTGTACGAACAGCGTTCCTGCGGTAACTATTTCCACAAATCGTTTGTATTCGACAGCACTGAAGTATTCTCGGCACAACGAGAAATCGATCGCTGGATGGCAGTCTGAGTCTGAGCTGACGACAACCGGAAAAACAGAGGGCCCGGGAATATCCGACGATTAAACGCGGTGAACGTCCCTTGGAAACCGAGTCAGGCATTCGGCTTTTGAGTCTGTGACCAGTACGGTCTCGCTGATCTCCATTCCCCATCCATCCATCCACATCCCCAGCATGACATGCAGGGTCATGTTTTCCTGCAGCGGTGTTTCGTCGCCTTTGCGCAGACTCAAAGTGTGCTCCCCCCAATCCGGAGAGTAACCGACGCCGATGCTGTAACCGATCCGACTCTCCTTTACGAGATTGTGCTGATCGAGAACCGATTGCCAGGCCGCGTGGACATCGTGCGCCAGAATGCCCGGTTGTATAACCTCAAGTACAGCATCGAGGCCCTCTTTTACGGCTTCTGCGGTTGAGTAGACGGCTTCAGAACCCTGACCCAGTTGAAGCGTTCGGGCCAGACCCGCGTTGTATCTTTTGCGACATCCACCGAGTTCCAGAGCAACGGTCTGATCTTTCTCAAATTTCTCATCAGTCCACATAGGATGAGCCGTCGAAGCGGCTTCACCGACCAGTATTAATGGCGATAGGGCCGTCAGATCACCACCAGATTCCTCAGTGCCAGTGATTTGTGCGGCTAGAATTGCGGCCATCAAATCGCATTGCCTCATCCCCGGTTGAATGCTCTTATAGGCAACCCTCATTGCGTTTTCAACGATATTTGCGGCCTCCCGCATGATCTGAATTTCGTCATCACTTTTTATGATTCGACACCAGTTTACGAGTCTGTCAGCATCGACCCACTCAATGCCCGGTTGACCGGATTGCAGACAGTGCAGCGACCTCGGTGAAAAGTAATAGGTGTCGCTCTCGTAACCCACGCGCTTGCCTGAGAGGTTGTAGTCGCCTAGAAATTCTGCAACAGCCGTCATGGGGTGTATATCCGTTTGCTGTACCAGATGTTCCTCGTACGGTCGCACGCAGTCCGCATCCAGATACGTTGTCAGTGGAACTGCACCAGCATCCATTTTGCGACCCATCCAGACCGGGTCGTGGTCAGGCAGTACCAGCATAATCTGAGGCACATAAAACGACCACGCGTCGAATCCTGTAAGCCAGTTCATGTTTGCCGGGTCGCCGATAATCAGGGCATCGAGTCCGCTGGTGGCCAATTGAGTCCGAACGGAGTCGAGTCGTTTCTGATATTCTTGTTTGGTGAATGGTGCAGGCATGATTCGTATCGATCCAAGTAGTGTCGCGGGAGGTGTGAGGTGCAACTCTACATTACACTACCGCGCGGAGTACAGACGGTGTTCACTGCGGGTGTTTGGCCACTCTATTGTCATTGTTAACGAAGTTTTTCGCATACCCGGACAGGGGGTTTCATGACCAACAATGTGTTAACCGACGATCAGATTCAGCAATACCGACGTGACGGGTTCGTCGCGCCTGTTCAGGTTTTCTCAAAAGAACAGGCGGCGGAATATGCCGCAATGCTCGAAGCCTCGGAACACAAATACCCGGATCAACTGAGTGCGACTAATCGCAATAACCCGCATCTGGTATTGCCCTTTCTTGACGAGATTGTTCATCACCCGGTGGTGCTGGGTGCCGTGGAGGATTTGATCGGACCGGCGTTTCACTTGTGGGGTTCGGTGTTGTTTATCAAGGACCCGGGCAGCGAGCATTTCGTCAGCTGGCATCAGGACGCGACCTATATGGGGATAGAGCCTCACGATTTTGTGACTCCATGGATTGCACTTACGGAAAGCAATCTTGAAACCGGTTGTATGAGCATGATTCCAGGCAGTCACGCTGACAACATTCAAAGTCATGAAGACACCTACGGAGAGGACAACATTCTCACACGGGGCCAGCGGGTCAATAACGTTGATGAGTCGACTGCGGTACATCTGATCCTTGAACCCGGTCAGATGTCACTGCATCACGCTCGGGTCGTGCACGGATCCCAGCCGAATCGAAGTCGTTCCGGTCGCCGCATTGGCTACGCCGTACAGGGATATATGCCGGCCCACAGCCGTCAGGTCATTGGCGAAAACTACTGGACCCGGATTCGTGGAGAATTTCCTTCTGAAGATTTTATCGAGCTGCCCCGACCCGATTCAGCAATGGCACCCGGTGATATCGAAACCCGTGAGATGGTGAATTCAAACTGGACCCGGATTCTGTATCACGGCGCGCAAAAAACCCGGGAGTACTGAAGACTGGCTATTGGTTGTGTGAATAT
Organism: Pseudomonadota bacterium; assembly: GCA_039029455.1. Lineage (GTDB taxonomy): Bacteria > Pseudomonadota > Gammaproteobacteria > Arenicellales > Poriferihabitantaceae > JBCCGE01. Next base: position 25,215 of record JBCCGE010000036.1, read on the forward strand.
CTGAACAGTCGAATCAACACTTCAAAGTCTTCAGGTTCTGTATCGTAACTGGTGGATTCCACCAGCGAATCCCTCATCCAGCTCAGCGCACTTCGGGTCCAGATGTGCCCGGCGGGATTGATCCCGGACCGGTTGTCGAGAGATCCACCCTTGACACTTAGAATGTCTTGCTGATCCGTGAAGGCGTGATAAATGCGAGTTCCGCAAAGTTTGCAGTAAGCACAGCTTTTTTCATTCCCACTGTCAGCCTTCGTTTTCCAGAATGACAGCCGGCCATTTGTGAGTTTGAACGATGGTTGGGCAAACCAGACTGATATTCCAAAAGCACTGCTCGACTGTTGCTGACAATCGGTACAGTGACAGCAGTACGCAACGATTGGATCAGTAGAGATTTGATAGCGAATATGGCGGCACTGGCAGCCGCCGGTATGAACCACGACGGTCATAATTCGCACTGATCTGCTTGAGTTGTTCGAAATTTTGCCTTCATTGGGTTGCGATTTGCTGTAGCCGACGGGGATTCAGCAAATATAATAGCGAGGTTCACGTCACATGATCAATTCCCAGCTCTCAACTCATCATATGAAATTCGCAGTTCTCGTTAACGAAGGGCCCTACACTCATCAGGCAAGTGATTCTGCGTATCACTTTGCCAAGGCTGTTTTGCGGCAGGGTCATGAGGTACTGCGGGTTTTTTTCTATCATGACGGCGTTAATAACAGTACCCGTCTGACCACACCCCCGCAGGATGACCGGAACATCACTCAGCGATGGACCGATCTTGCAAGTGATCACAATATTGATCTTGCGGTTTGTGTTGCGGCGGCGCAAAGGCGGGGAATAGTGGATTCTGCTGAAGCCAGGCGGAACGAGAAAGACACCGACAATATCGCTGAGGGATTTCGTATCGCCGGACTCGGACAGCTGATAGATATGGCCGTCAAAGCTGACAGGCTGGTAACGTTCGGCGATTAGGCGTGTCCGTTCAGACTGACCAGGTAGATCGTGCAATGTCGAAAAAACGAATCGTCTGTCTGAATCGGCGTGCACCGCACGGAACGAATTATCCACAGGAAGGATTCGAAGTCGCGCTGATCGGAGCAGCATTTGATCAGGACGTTGCTATTGCTTTTGTCGATGACGGAGTATTTCAGCTGAAATCTGAGCAGAATCCTCGAAATCTTGGATTAAAGAATTTTACTCGCTCTTTTGGTGCTCTGGCCGACTATGAGATTTGCGAGGTCTACGTTGAAATAGAATCGCTGACGGAGAGAGGACTGGTTGAGGATGATTTGATGACGCTGATATGGGAGGACGAAGATGACGGTGATATCGAGAAGCCCCTGTTAAGGTTTGTTGGACAGGATGAAATGAGTCAGATCATTTCTGAAGCGGATGTCGTGTTAAATTTCTAGAGGTTCGGATGCTGCATATTGTCAACAAATCACCCTTTGAAAAAAATAGTCTGGCATCCTGCCTGAGGTTGTCGGCAGAGGAGTCGACTATTCTGTTAATTGAGGACGCCGTTTACGCTGCGTTGGTGAATACAAGTGTTTCAGAATCCGTGCATCGAGCCATGGATGAGAAACGCATAGTCGCTCTGGAACCCGACCTCGCCGCGCGGGGATTTGATGCGAATCACCTGATCAACGGAGTTGAGTTGGTTGATTATGATGGATTTGTGACATTGACTGTGGATAATCCAAAAATCCAGTCCTGGCTTTAAGCCTGCATATCCTTAAAAAAACCGGTCGACACTATCTGGAGATTGCTCTATGACACTCGAAGTTGGAGGAAGAATTTATCAAACCGATGAAGAGGGATACCTCAGGGATATCGGGGAATGGAATGAAGACATTGCGGTAGAAATGGCAAACAGGGATGGTTGTCCGCTGACTGAGAATCATTGGGAGGTGATCGGCTTTCTTCGGGAGTACTTCGAAGAATATGAAGTTGCGCCACCAGTGCGGATTCTGACCAAAGCGATTGGGCGACGAATGGGTAAGGAGAAAGGGAACAGTCGCTATTTGTATGAGTTGTTTCCAGAGGGTCCTGCAAAACAGGCCTGCAAGTACGCGGGTCTGCCCAAACCGACCGGTTGTATCTGAGTCAGCACCAAAGGCGTACCGCCCCAACGCATTGTGTCTGCCCTGAGTTATGTCTACGCGGTCATGTTTTATCTGGCCGCATTTATACTGGTTACCGGTGTGCTGAGACGTGTTTGGCGGTATGCAAGAACACCTGCGCCGCTGAAGATTCCGACAACGCCCGCACCCATGACCCCATTGGGCGTATGCGGTCGTCTTTTCCGTGAAGTGGTTCTGTTCCAGAGCCTGTATAAAGCCAGCAAATGGACCTGGCTGTTTGGCTGGGTATTTCATTTTGGATTGTTTGTCGCCGCCCTCAGGCATTTGCAGTACGTGACAGATCCTCCATGGATATGGGTCATTCAGCTGCACACCGTGGCAAACTACACCGGTTACGCTATTACGTTTGGTCTGATTGGCCTGTGGGGACGCAGGCTGTTTGTCGATCGGGTTCGATACATAACGACACCATCAGATCATCTGATGATTGCGTTGATCCTGGCAATCGCCGGAACCGGGTTGTTGATGAAATTTGTCTGGTACGCGGACGTCGCGAGCCTTCGACAGTTTATGCTCGGACTGATAGTGTTTGACATCCGAACTTTGCCGGGTGATCCGGTGTTGTTGATTCATCTGGCTTTGGTGATTGCGCTCATGATGGTTTTTCCGATCAGTAAATTGCTGCATGCCCCCGGTATATTTTTTAGCCCGACCCTGAACCAATCAGACAGCAGCCGTGAACGCCGTTACAGTCCGGGACGTGGGAGCACGCGAGGGTAGACAATGAACGTCGAATTCAATGTGCCGGTGATTACAAAGTCGCTGAAAACGCCGAAAGTTTCGCCTGGTGCGATGCAGCACAGTCGGCCATTTTCGGCTCAGCCGGAGCATCAGGAATCACTGGGCTTTCCAGGGGAACTGGTTGAGGACTGGCATGACAGGGCGATTGAGAAAATGCGCGAGCTGCTGGGGAAGTATCGATCGCTTCAGGTGTTTATGGACAGTTGTATAAAGTGCGGCGCATGCACCGACAAATGTCACTATTTTCTGGGTACATCAGACCCGAAAAATATGCCGGTTGCACGCCAGGACCTGATGCGCCAGGTTTACCGTCGCTACTTCACTTTTGCGGGCAGGTATTTCCCCAAACTGGTGGGTGCCAAAGACTTAACCCGCGAAGTGCTGGATGACTGGTATACCTATTATCATCAGTGTTCAGAGTGCAGGCGATGTTCAGTGTATTGTCCGGTGGGTATCGACACTGCTGAGATCACCATGGCCGGGCGAGAGATTCTGGCCAGTGTGGGCATGGGCCAGAAGTACTCAAATGAAATTATCGGTAAGGTGCACAAGATCGGCAACAATCTTGGCATGCCGCAGCCGGCGTTGATCGATACGCTCGAGAATCTCGAGGAAGAGGTCAGGGAAGACACGTCGGTGAACGTTCGTTTCCCGATTGATCAAAAAAATTCTGAAGTCCTTGTGGTCGTTCCCTCAGCAGACCTGTTTGCAGAACCCCATGTCGATGGACTGATTGGATACGCCAAGGTTTTCCATCAGGCTGGAATCAGCTGGACACTCAGCTCACACGCGTCAGAGGCTGCAAATTTCGGGTTGTTTACGGGCAGCCACGAGCACATGAAAAAAGTAGCACAGCGGGTTCGGGAAGCGGCGCTTGATCTGGGAGTGAAAAGAATCGTCGTTGGCGAATGCGGACATGCCTGGCGAGTCGCGTACAGTTTCTGGAATACACTGATCGGACCGTTCGATTTTCTTGACTCAAACTATCCTGTTCCACAGCACATCTGCGAGCTGACCTATGACCTTTTAAGTCAGAACACCCTTGTATTCGATCGCGAAGCAAACGACGACAAAGTCGTTACATTCCACGATTCATGTAACGTTTCGCGCGCCTCAAGAATGGGCAATATCCCCGGTGGTCAGTTCATCATCCCGCGAGAGCTGATCCGGGCATCCTGCAACAATTTTGTGGATATGCGGGAAGATGCCATCAAGGAGGCCACCTTCTGTTGCGGCGGCGGTGGTGGGTTGCTGACGGATGATCTCGTGGAGCTGCGCGTTAAAGGTGCTATGCCGCGAGCACAGGCTCTGCAGGAAGTCGTGCAGAATCATGGCGTAACCCACATGGCAGCGATTTGTGCAATTTGCAAAAGCCAGTTTTCAAAAACACTGCCTCACTACGGATTTGAGATGGATATGGTTGTTAGCCTGCATCAGCTCGTCGGAGATGCACTTGTCCTGGGCGCACACCATTGATAGTCCTCAGCAGCTGCAAACCCTGACATCGTAAGAATCCGCATCCGGCCTGATCGAGTGGGTGCGGCCCGGTGTGGCATGCAAATGCACTGCTAAAAACAGTTAAACCGCGATGAATGCAGCTTTGATTTCAGTGCACCAAATCGTTCGATCAGGATCTTTTGACCAGAAAATGAAATTCGCCTTCTGATTCAGATGATTCAAGCAATAGATGACCGGTTTGCTGGCAGAACGATTCAAAATCCTGAACCGAACCGGGATCTGTCGCAACTACTTTTAAAGTTTCACCCGTTGACATGGCCTTGATTGCTTTTTTTGCTTTTAGAATGGGCAGAGGGCAGGTCAGGTTCCTGGCATCGAGTTCCTGGTCGAATGCGGTCATATCAAAATTTGCTGGAAGTGGTCTATGGATCCGTAGATCAGGTAAGAACCCGATTGTAGTACTCCACAGTCTGTCGAGCGACTGGAAAAATCGTCAATGCTGTCCGAATAGTACGGCGACAGATAGTGTCCCCGTCTTTTTAGTTCACCGTGCAATTTTTTCAGGTGGTGCTATTCGTACAAGCCGGCGACTCGTCCCCGTTGCTGCACCAGTGACAGCACTGTATCAATGGTTGGTGTGTCGATACACGCAATACGTCCCAACTCCTGAACCGATGTCAGCAAGGCATCAATTTCCATTGGCCGACCGAGCTGAAGATCCTGCAACATCGAGGTCTTATGCGCACCGACCGCAGCGGCGCCATCAATTCGCTTTTCCACATCGATCTCAAACCGGATACCAAACGACTCGCCAATCTGTTGTGCCTCCAGCATCATGCTTCGAGCCACACTTCGAGTGCCCGGGTCAGTTGCGACTGTATCCAGAGTGGCCGTCGTCAGTGTGCTGATCGGATTAAAACAAAGATTGCCCCAGAGTTTTACCCAAATCTCATCGCGAATGGATCGAATCGGTGAGCGTAAACCGGCCTTGATCAGTGTTTGAGAGAGTGACAGCACACGCTCAGACTTTTCGCCATCGGGTTCACCCAGAGCAAATCGATTGCCGTTGATGTGTTTGATGACGCCCGGACCGGAAACGTCACAAGCCGGATAAACGACGCAACCGATTGCGCGCTCGGGACCAATGCCATCCCATTGTCGGTTGTCGGGGTCGACAGATTCAATTCGGCGACCGTCCAGATCGCCACCATGCCGGTAAAAGTACCACCAGGGTATTCCGTTCATCGCCGTCACAACCGCAGTATGCTCGTCCAGTAGCGGCTGCATGGCATCGACCACATAGGGTGATGCATGCGCTTTTAGTGCCACGATGACATAGTCCTGAGGTCCAAGTTCAGCAGGGTTATCAGTGGCACGGGGCGATGTATGGAGTACTTCGCCATCCATTTCCAGGGTGAGTCCGTTTTTCTGAATCGCCGCGAGATGCTCGCCGCGAGCAATCAGTGAAACATCCGCACCGGCACGGTGCAACAAGGCACCCAGAAATCCGCCAATCGCACCCGCGCCGTATATGGCTATTTTCATCCGACCAGTCCCAGTTTTTCAGCGAGGCCGATCCGCTGAAGTTTTCCAGTAGCGCCCTTAGGAATCTCATCGAGGACCATCACTTTTCGCGGCACTTTAAAGTCTGCAAGTCGTCTGGCTGCAAAATCGCGGATGGATTCTGAATCGGCGTGCTGTCCTTCTAAAAGTACTACCGCTGCTGCAATATCTTCACCCAGCTTTGGGTGGGGCATTGCGAACGTCACACATTGTTGTATTGCCGGATGGTCCATGAGCACTTCATCAACCTCGCGCGGCGAAATTTTCTCTCCGCCGCGGTTGATGATCTCCTTCAGGCGGCCCGTGATGCTGAGATACCCGTCGGCATCGAACTGGCCCTGATCGCCGGTGCGGAACCAGCC
>JBCCGE010000037.1:0-30261 GCA_039029455.1 Pseudomonadota bacterium
ACAGCCTAGTATCCCGCAGTCAGGCCGCCAGGCCTTCTTGGGTCTGACGCCCCGAATAAAAAACCATCTTTTTTAATTATACTCTCTGCAACCCCGATTGTGCGGCCGAGCACTTCCTGGCTTGACCAGCCAAAGCACGGACCGGTTCCGAACAGAGAGGCTACCGGAGATTTCGAATACCAGTACGCCGGAACGTAGTGAGCAGCGTCGAGTACACCACGATGGACCGCATCCTGCATCTGACTGGTTTTCACGACCGAGTTAACCGGGAGCAGTTCGATTTGAAGCGCATCGCCGGCCATCGCATTGACCCGATCTACATATGATTTTGCGTTTTCGAGGAAAATACCGCCGCCCCAGGCAGCCTGCATTTTCAGGGTAGTGGGGGCAGCCTTAACTATGGCGGGTGCCGCCAGTGTTCCCGCAGTCACAGCGGTTGCTGTTGCCGCAGACCGTTTGAGAAACTTGCGACGAGTGGTGGATTCTTTCATTGACAATCTCCAGAGAATTATTTGTGGTTTAAAGTTTGCGATTCGCAACAATATCTAGATTAAAGCGCAGTGGAACCTGAAGAGCTAGTGTGAACCTGTTCTTTTTTCGGATTTACATCCCGGGATTTCCTGGTTTGACACGTCATCCGGGCACCAGATCCGTCCGCAAATAGTCGCATGCAATGGGTACAACTTATCTTTATGTGATTATGTGCGGCCGACTGGCGGCTCGCTGGCGTGTCGGCAACACCACGCAGGTGCGATAGATTCCGACTACAGCAGTGAAACCAATGTGAAATGTTGAGTCTCCGGACTCGAACAATCTACTCCCGACCGGCTCTTGCTTCCTTCCAGCGCAGTTTTGTATTTGCGCCCAGCCAGGTGATCCACTTGGGTGGTAACCTGCTGGGTGCTGGCATAGCGGTCATCGTCTCGGTAATATCAGATGAGTGGCCCAGCAGAAGTTCAGCTGCGGAGATTCCAGATAAAGTCCCTTTTGCGACTCCTAACCCGTTTTGACAGGCTGCTGAAAACACACCCTCTTCGACTTCGCCATGTGCCGGCACGGAGTTCAGACTCAAACACAGATGCCCGCCCCAGCGATACTCCATCTTCACACCCTTTAACATGGGAAAACGCTGGGCGAACTTCACATCGTGCATGACCCCCGCATTCTGTACAGCCTGATCGCTGGCCGTCATATCGGGATTACAGGTAAATCGACTTCGAATAATGATTCGGTTTCCACCCTCGCCGTCGATCCGCCGCACTGTTGTGCCCATCGGATCTGCAGGAGTCACGCCCCAGCTGGGTCGACCACCCAGAACTTCGTCGGCCAGCGGCTCCGTCATCGACGCATAGGTAAAAACATGAAGCAGTCGTTTGCGGAAAAATCCAAACGATTCAACATGACCGTTAACCGCAAGTATGATTTTTTCACAAACCACCATTCCTTCCGAGGTCTCCAGTTTCCATTTGCCTTGATGTCGGCTCATAGTGACAACCGGCGACTGTTCATAAATAGCAGCGGTCTGTGCAACACTGGCTGCAATTGCTCGAATATAGGCGGCGGGCTGCAGCAACGCAGTTCCGGGGGTATAGAGACCGGAGATATAATGTGAGATACCGGAAATCTCAGACATTTGCCGAGCGTCCAGCATCTCGAACGGCTCTCCCATTTTCAACAAATGCGCACTGTACTCGCGATTGTGCTGGTCTCCCTCTGGTGTTGCGGCCGCATTGATCTTTCCACTCCGGTCAAAAACCGTCGACGACAATTCCAGCTCATCCGACAGAGTCTGCGCAAACCCGATGGCCTTTCGATTCAGTTCCGTTTCCGCCTTATCTTTACTCATCCCGGTGCCCGCATAGGAATCCGAGGAAAGGTCGTGTGGCAGGTCGATCATGAAACCCGAATTCCTCCCCGCCGGACCCTCTGCAATTCTGCAGGCCTCCAGAACGACCAGATTCAGATCGGATTGCAGCTGATGCAACCTGCGTGCAGCGCTCAGACCCGCAAATCCGGCACCAATGATGGCAACGTCCGCATAGACGGTTTCCCGCAGGATAGTAGGTGGAGCCTGTGGCGCCAAAATGGCGTTCCACGCAGCCGTGCCCGGGTGTACAGGAAGGCGCCGGGCCTTGAAACGGTTTGTCATTCCACGCAGTCTTCCGCGTGATCGCTCAGATCGAGCCAAATCGTTTTCAGCTGGGTGTACTGATCGTGCGCATGGACGGAATTATCTCGTCCACCAAAACCGGATTGTTTGTAACCGCCAAACGGTGTGGTGATGTCTCCCTCACCGTAGCAGTTGACCGTTACTGTGCCTGCGCGAAGCATACGTGCACCGCGGATTGCACGTTTCGCATTGGAAGTAAACAAAGAGGCGGCAAGGCCATATGGTGTGTCATTAGCGATCATAATGGCCTCGTCAAACGACTTTACAGGGATCGCTGCAAGCACAGGCCCAAAGATCTCCTCTTTGACCAACGGATTTTCTTGTTGAGCCACTTCTACAATCGTTGGCTCAACGATCAGGTTGTCCAGCTGACCACCGCCCATGAGAATCTGATTGCCATTGGACCCGGCCTGATCGAGGTAACTGCACACTTTGTCGAAGTGAGTTTTTGACACCAGAGCGCCGATTCGATTTTCCGGATCAAGCGGATCACCGACGGGCCATTCACGGGCATGTGCCAGCACCTTCTCCATCAACTCATCTTTGATCGACTCATGCACGATCAGTCTCGAGGCGGCAGAACAATTCTCTCCCATATTCCAGAATGCGCCGTTCACCACATGAGCCGCCACCTGATCCAGATCTTCCGCGTCATCCATCACCACACAGGGGTTCTTGCCACCCATCTCCAACACCACTTCCTTGAGGTTACTCTCCGCAGAATAATTCAGAAATCGACGCCCTGTTTCAGTCGAGCCTGTGAACGAAACCATATCGATATCGGAGTGCCGCCCCAGGGGCTCACCGGCATCCGCCCCAAGCCCGGTAACAATATTCAATACACCCGGTGGAATACCGGCCTCCATAGCCAGCTCCGCCATACGGAGCGCAGTTGCGGGCGTTTCCTCCGCGGGCTTGACCACAACCGAACATCCTGCAGCCAGTGCCGGTCCGATTTTCCAGGCCAGCATCAGCAACGGAAAATTCCACGGTAGCACCAGACCCACCACTCCGATCGGCTCCCGCACGACCATCGCCAGATGATCGTCGGACGATGGAGCGACCTGATCGTAAATTTTGTCGATCGCCTCAGCGTGCCATTTTATGCAGTGAATGGATTCCGGCACGTCAACCAACTCACAATCGTAGATGGTCTTTCCGCTGTCAATACTCTCCATGACCGCAAGTTCGCGCGCATTCCGTGTCATCAGCTTGCACAACCTGATCAGAACATCTTTACGTTCAGACGGATGCCGTCGTGACCACTCACCGCGCTCAAATGATTCACGTGCCTTTTCAACCGCATAATCAATATCTTTGGCACCGCAGGCGGCAATATCACCGAGCTTTTCCCCGGTTGCCGGATTTAGGGATTCAAATGTAGCGCCATCGGCGGCCGGTCGGAAACTGCCATTCACAAACGCATTGACGGGTATATTGATGCTGGCCGCCAGTGCCTTGTATTCTTCTTTGGTCAGTAGATCACTCATGATATTTACCCCTCTGCCTGGATTTTTTCGATTGTCGTTTTCAACACACGCACAACCTGTTCCAGTGCGCGCTTATCATCCTTGTTCAGTGGCCTCAATGGCGGACGAGGAGGACCTGCGTAACGACCGCTGATATCCACACCGTATTTGATCGTCTGGATAAATTTTCCGCCCTGTTCCAGCACGTGCATCAACGGCATTAGCGCGGACATTATTTTTCGCCCCTTTTCAAAATTATTGTTCTCAACGCAGGCGCGATAGAGCGCAATGTGTTCCTCCGGCAGAAAGTTAGAGCCGCCACATACCCAGCTCTTCGCACCCCAGGCAAAAAACTCAAGCGCCTGATCGTCCATGCCACACGACAGCTGGATGTGGGGGTAGTCTCTTGCCAGCAGATGCACCCGGTTTATATCGCCCGAGCTTTCCTTGATTGCGCAAAAGTTTTTTGAGCGGCCGACACGATCGAGAAACTCCTCGCCCATATTGACGCCCATGCGACCGGGGTAGTTGTACAACATGACCGGCAAATCCGAGACACGATCGATTGCCAGTGCATTTAGTGCGTTCTCCCTCTCTGTAGGCACGGAGTAAGGCGGTGTCGAGATCAGCAGGGCATCCGCACCCATTTTTCCGGCCGCTGCTGCCACTTCAACGGAATCCGGAAGTCGGATCGCGCCAGTTCCAACGATCAATGGCACCCGTTCTGCGATCGCATCCTGGGCTACCTGCGCCATCCGAATCCGCTCCTCGATCGACTGTGCGTAGTATTCGCCGGTTGAACCGCCAACAATAATGCCGTTCACCCCAGCGTTGATCAAATAATCAATCTGTGCGGAAAACGACGATTCATCCAGGCCACCCTGCTCATCGTGGGGCGTAATAACGGGGGTATAAATGCCTCGAAATTCCATGATTTCTCAAAGTATACAAATTGTATACTTTAGGTGATTCGCCTTTGTGAATCAACTAGTACTTCAACCAGATTCCTTGCTTGCCGGCGAATTTCCGGGTCAATGCAAAAGCGAGATATTGCCTTTCACAGAGCCCCGCTGAAGTCTAAGTTCCGAGAGGGATATCGAGACTTGAGGGCATAATGAACGCCTCGATTTGTTGGCGCGACAGCTGCCAGTGCTCAATGGCCAGAGATGCCGACTTCTCCTCGTCCTGATGTCGAAACGCCTCGATCATTAAGTCATGGTGTTCAACCGCTCGCTCGACTGCCCTGCGCATGGTCTCATTTGTCGGCTTGTAAAAGGTTCGGGATATACGCGCGTGGTCGATCAACAAACGACGGAGGCTAGGCTTGAGAAAAGGATTGTTGGCCATGTCTCCGATGATGCTGTGAAATTCATCGTTGTAGAACACCTTGTCTTCAAGATTGTCCTCCTCGATAGCCCGGCGGAACCGCTGCTGCACGGACTGCAGTAAGTCCAGCTGGTTCTCGGTTCGATGCTGCGCAGCCAGTCGCGAGACGGCTGCATAGATCATCGGTGCCACATGAAAAAAATCTCGCAGGGTTTTCTGATCCATCGACGCAACCTTGGCGCCGCGATTGCTGCGAATCTCGAGATATCCCTCACCCGCCAGTATCCGCAAAACATCGCGCAATGGTGTCCGGGAAATCTCGTATTCCCGGCTGAGTGCAACCTCATCCAGATCCGAGCCCGGCTGCAGGTCAAGTGTCAGAATCCTTTTTTTGAGATCTTCGTAGAAGTTGGTTTTTTTATTTCGGGACGAGGCCATGGAACTGAGCGCAAATTTCAGTCGCTACAATACTCTATCCCACTACTGACAGGAATACCCGGGACAGATTGATTTAAGATCAGCGTCCTTTGATCAGACCCAGCAGGCAAGCAAGAACGAATAAAACACTAAGTGCGGTCAATGCTTCGGCCATCGATATCTGAAAAAGCAGATACGGCGTGTAACCACAGGGTTCATGGATATGGAACAACCATGGAAACCACTTTTCCAACGCCAGCCACGACGGCAAACCGGACTCCATGCTGCACTCACCGAGATTCCAGCCTCGCTCAGTCGCCAGAAGCTGATATGAGCGCTCCAGCATCCATATCCAGACCGCCATCGTCAGTATCAGGAAAACTCTCGAAATGCTCCGGTTGCCCGCGCACAGCCACCCGAGTATGCCAAGGATAATCAGTAACGCCAGCAGCATTCGAACGTGAATACACAGCACGCAGGGCAGATAGTCGAGCTGATACTGGTAGTACAGCGCAACGACTTCCAGAAACAGACAGAAGATGACCAAAAAAGCCCAAAACGGCCGGGATTGAGACAAATTGCGAAACATGATTGTAGGTATAGGGTCTGATTATGGGTAGTCTACTTAAAGACAGACTAAATTAGTCACGGCAATTATCTGAAGGTTCCTCGGTTGCTGCGATCCCGGCCTGATACTATGGCTTCCAGGCTTACAGCCATATGGAACCTAAAAGTCAGTGACGAATCCAGGAAAATTTCGTGTGTTATGAACCCATGCAATAGCAATAGCCGAGGTGCATCCAGCTTTCCGCAATAGAACACTCAGTTCGATGAACATTTTTAGAGCCCTGACTTTCGCTGTTGTGACCTCATTGCCCGTGAACAGTTTTGGGTCCGGCAGTTCAGGCCAGCTACCTCCTGACGGCAGTTTGTTCAATCAACTGTTTGGAATCGAGAGCGGGTCTTCATCGGGAGTCAATCTGCCTTATCCGTTTTACAAACTGGTAGAGGAAATAGAGACGAATTTGGGTCTTTCGATAAATTCTGATCCCAATCGAATGGCAGCCGCACTCTTCCCTGTCAGCCAGTGCGCCCATCGAAACGCCAACCGTCAGGATCACTTTCTGTCGCCGAGACTGGTGGTGGGGGTTGTTAATGAAGACCGCTCAGGCAAAAGAGACTCCAGTCTGTTTCTGAAAGATCGATTGTTCATTGGCCATGATATCGGTTCTGACCGATTTGAAATCATCAGTTACAACCCGCTTGAGGGCAAATTTGATTTTCAGCAGGTTTCAGGATACTCCGCAGAATCAACGCCGCAAATTTCCAGCCCTCAGCAGACAAACTGCACGGCCTGTCACCAAAACCACGGCCCGATTTTTCCCCTCAGTCCGTGGTCGACCACCGACAACAATCCTGATCTGTTCAAACGGATGGCATTGGTTCGCGGAATCCCGGAGGCGGATATACCCCAGTATTCTCCAAATCGAATTTCAGCCCTGGATCAATCCATCGGAGCCTCTGACTCATTCTCACTGGTGCAGACCTTTTGGCGTCAATCCTGCGGGCACTCCAACCACGAGAAAACCCGTCAGTGCCGCGCTGGTTTGTTTGAGTCGATTCTGCAAAACCGTCTGGCCCCGTCGTTCCGATCGCAGACTCCCTCAACCTATCTGGCCGACCATTCGCTCGAGCTGATTTCTCGCAATATTGGCGAACTCTGGCCCGATGGGATGCTGATTCAGGGTTCGAACATTCCAAATTCCAATCCATTGCGAAACGGCATCAGGCAGCACGTATCTGATGCTGAACGACTGAAGCAACCGCGAAAAGCTGCTGTGAACTGGCGTCCGGACAATTTATTTCGAATCATCAGCGGCCTTGCCGGATTTATACCTCAAAACCATCTTCGAAATCTGGATCAGATCATCACTGAAGCTACCGAGTCTGAGCGCGCGGTCAACGTTAAAACATTCGGCCGCTGCGAAATACTCTCACTAACCGCGGAAAAAAAAGAGCCGATCAGCAGCCTGTTCAGCGGTGAAGTCTCACTGGAGTGCACCTGGCCAGAAACTGATATTGGCAAGGAGATGCGCATATATATGGATTTGGCCATTACCGACAGTTCGATTCGACAGTTTCCATATCCGGGACGTATGGTACTTGGCGGTGAAAAATTTCTGGTTGAACTGACCCACAACGGCGGCACGATTGAAACGGTAAATCAGACGACCAAATTATCTCTGGATCTGTTTGATAAGAACAACCTGTTCAGAAGTCGTATCAGGGACGGTCAGGCGGTGAAACGACTAGTTATGCAATGGGAGCAGAATCCTTTTGCCCGTCAAAACCACGACAGCGCGACCCGAATATCCGGACACGGCACGATAACGCTACTGCAGAGTACGAGCGTACTGAACAATTCGATTCAGACCGCAGCGGCGGATCCGAAATCAGACTTTTCGAGACAACTCATGCACAGCAGCTTTCTGGGCAAAACACTTGTGGAATCATTGACTTTGCAACTTCGGCGCAAATAGAACGGTCTCCCCCATATTTCCCCCACAATTAATCCTCAGACAATCCCAATTCCATCTTCAAGATTCACCGCTGACCGATTCGTACTATCCCAATTACGCTGAAGACATCAAAAGATGTATTCAATTTAAAAATCGCCTGAACAACGATCAGGCACACAGAGGGTAAGAAAATGAATCAATCTGCAGAAACTATCGAACAGAACGCGCCGGATTATTCCGCGATAAAAAGCAAACAGCAGGTCGCCTGGGGATCCGGTGACTATGGGCGGGTTGGCATTACGCTTCAGATAACGGGTGAGCAACTTTGTGAATCCCTGGACATGAAAGCCGGAGGCACAGTACTCGACGTTGCGGCCGGCAATGGAAATGTCACTCTGGCGGCGGCGCGACGCTTTGGCATTGTGACATCGACAGACTACGTCGAGTCGCTGCTCGAGCAATCAAAAGTCCGTGCAGACGCTGAAGGTCTGGATATCAGCTTTCAGCAAGCCGACGCTGAGGACCTGCCGTTTTCCAACGAAAGCTTTGACTATGTTGTGTCAACATTCGGCGTGATGTTTACCCCCGATCAGGCCACCAGCGCTCGTGAACTACACCGAGTGTGCAAACCGGGCGGAAAAATCGGGTTGGTGAACTGGACTCCCGAGGGCTTCATTGGTCAGTTGTTCAAGGTGATCGGCTCGCACGTTTCACCTCCTGCGGGAGTTAAGCCTCCAAGCGCATGGGGAACGGAAGCCTTTCTTAACCAGCACTTCGGCCCGCGTGTTCAATCAATCAAAAATACACGTCGCTCCTTTGTGTTCCGATACGGCTCTCCAAATCACTGGCTAAACGTTTTCCGCACGTATTACGGCCCTCTGTTAAAGGCGTTCGAGGCGCTGGACAACGAGAAAGCAGAGCAACTCGAGATCGATGTTCTCGACCTACTGGACCGAATGAATGTTGCGACGGATGGTACGCTTGTTTTGCCATCCGAGTATATGGAAACGGTGATTACCAGGTAGTCCACAGATTTGAGAGGCGACCGATGGTGTGTCGCCTCTCAGACCGCAGGCTTTCTCAGCCGCGTGCGGGTTTTTTGGACAAGATCAGCCGTTGGCAGATCGTCGCCAATTCGAACCAGCTGAGTAAACTGCTCGGACCCGAGTTTTCTGATCAGGTCTTCCTCCACAGAAAGTGCGCGATCGCGAAAACGCTGTGTAACCGGAAGTGCGGCCAGCACCGACCGTGCCCGAATAGCCCCAATGTTTATCGCTGCCAGTTGCAAATCACCCAGTTTGTGCAGCGCCACTACGCAACCGGTGAATGTCAGCCACTGCTGGGCCCATTCACCTGCGCGAAACCAGATATCCACGACCTCGGACAGTTGGGTACAGGCATCTGCAACGTCACCGCGATCCAGTAAGAGTCGACAGACTTCTCCCCGTGCAAAGGTACCCATCCACTGGTTGTCAACAGATGCTGCGATCCGCTCAGCCTCGGAAAACGCCTGCAGCGCATCATCGGGCTGCTGATGAATGGAAAATCCGGTAGCCACCAGTGCCGAAGCAAGATCCGTCGGATTTTCAGAGGCCTCACTCAGTTTCCGGCACCGTCTCGCCAGCTCGGCAGCCATTGACAAATCCCCCACAGAACTTCGCGCAATGCTCCCCATATAATTGGCGTGCACCATTCTCGTTGACGATCCTGATGCATCTGCCAGTTCGATCTGGCGATCAACTGAAGTCATGCCTGAACTTTGATCACCCTTGACAAAGTAAACGTTAGCCAATGTCCGTTCGACCAGCCCGCTGGGCTCCAGATTTCGACTCGATTCTTCTGCCTGTGCCCTTTTGGCAGCCTCAAGGGCCGCATCAAAATTTCCGCGGACGAATTCACTGTAAGCATGAATTCCAAGAGCGGTGGGGTACAGGTCATAGGTCCGCGAAGTCTCCATGCCAGATAGTGTTGAAGCCCAGGAAAGCGCTTCGTAACGCATGGTGCGCATGGCGTATTCTCGTATGGCGCATACCTGAATCAGCGCCTCGTCGCAGCGGTCTTCCTGAACAAGTCGCTTGTGACTGGCTCGCAGATCGGCAAATGATCCGTGGGCGGACTTGACCGACGACAGCTCATCACTGGTATGAATACCTTCCCCGATGGTTTGCGCAAGACTGACGCAATAGCTCGAATGTCGGTTCCCCAAAGTGTCAAGATCGGCTGCGGTCATTTGTTCGTGTCCGAAAGCTCTCATCGTGTCCAGAAGCTCGTACCGTGAGCGCCCTGATTCATCGTATCGGATCGCAACCATGGACTGTTCGACCAAACGACTGATCAGATCGATGACGTCCTCAACCTCGTCACCAAAAAGCTCCTCGACAGCCTCGAGATCGAAACGACCAGAGAAAACAGAGAGTCCGCAAAACAGGTTCTTCTCCGCAGCGGTGAGCATGTCAAATGACCACGCAACGGTATTTTTTAGGGTCTGATGTCTTGGATCGATGCCTCTTTGATTGCTCTTTAACACGCGAAACCGCTGGTCAAGGCGGTGAGTCACATTTTGCAACCCGATACTGCCGACCCGCGATGCAGCAATCTGAATGGCCAGCGGCATGCCGTCGAGACGTTGACACAGTTCCAGAACCGATTCGGAATTGGCTGAATCCAGAGCAAAGCCAGGATTCACCGACTGAATTCGTTTCAAAAACAGTTGCACGGCCGGGAGCGCTGAAATTTCTGCGACATCGTCTGAGGTAAATCCGTCGGACTCATCACCGGCGCTGAGCGGTTCGATCGGCCACAGCTTCTCACCCTCAATATTGAGTGCTTCGCGGCTGGTTGTCAGCACGGTAACCCGCTTTGTGGCTCCTAGAATGTAGTCAACCTCTTCGGCTATGCGCTCAATAAGGTGCTCGCAGTTGTCCAAAACAAGCAAAAGATTCCGGTTGGCAAGCGTATTCATCAACGCTTCCTTAAGGGACCGATCCTGTTTACTGTGAACACCTAGTGCGGTCGCTATTGCTTCAATAACCGATTCGGGATCCGTTATTCTGAGCAACCGGACATAGCAGACACCGTCCTCAAAGCGCTCAACGTTGGTGTCGCCAATTGCCATAGCCAGGCTTGTTTTCCCTACGCCTCCCGGACCAACTAAAGTGATCAGTCGCCGCTGTGTCAGGTCTTTCTCGACTCTCGCAATCAAGGCATCGCGTCCGATTAGGGCGTGATCGCGTTCACCGAGTTCCGCCGTATCGTTAACCACAATCGTTGTTGATTCGATTCCCGGACGATTTTCAGACAAGTTCTCGTCCAGAGCGGCAACAAACTCGTAACCGCGTCCATGCACCGTTCGTATCACAGACTGTTTCTTGCCATCGTCGCCGACTGCTTTTCTGATCTGTTTGATACAGGATGACAGCGTCGATTCCGAAACGTGGGCATGCCCCCAAACCTGATCGAGAATATGATCTCTCGCAATAACGCGATTGGAGTTTTCAACCAGATGACAGAGCACTTTGAACGCCTGAGGTTCAATCGGCACAGGCACACCGTCCCGAGTCAGCTGGTAGCGGTCGATATCGAGTTCACATTCATTAAATCGATATATCATTTTCACTTTACGGTGACGACCAGGAGATCGGCAGTCAAACAAATTGACATATCCGGACTGATCGCGCGGTACGTTTGATCAATACCGTACATCTTAACGCAACTGTTGATTTATACCTGACAAAACGTCACACACTTGTACATAGCTGCGCGTCCTGACGGTCACGCTACCACGCCCGAAGCAAACCGGTTACAGTAACCCTGAAGTTATACCTATTGCCAAAAAGAAGACAGTCTCATGACCACATCGGTAGGCAAACCAGCGGTTCTCAGTCTCGAAAACAGTGTTTTTGTCGAACAGGTCAACTATCTGTTCATCAACGCTTATGGCGTCATTTTCGCGGCATTTGTGCTGAGCAGTCTGATGGCTGCCGGACTGTGGCTGGTGACCTCGGATCCAAGAGTCATTGTGTGGATTTTGATCTACAGTCTGATCTCGGTAGGTCGAGTCTGGCTGGTGTATCGATATAAACAAAATCCGCCCACAACAATTGATCGCAGCAGAAATTGGGCAAATATCTGGTCGTTCACGCAATTACTGCCTGGGGTTATGTGGGGACTGGCGTCTGTGTTGTTTCTCGACGTCGACAATGTATTTACGATTGCAATTCTGGTGATTTTCACGCTTGGTATCACCACTGGCGCTGTTTCATCAACTGCGAGTTACTTTCCTGCTTATTTTTTGTTCTTGTTCCCAAGTGTAATTCCACTGGCCTGGATGCTGATTTCCGGCGGCGGCAACTTCATCGTAATTGGAATTGCGATCTGCTTCTACGCGATGATTGGACCGTACTTTGCATTCCAATTTCACAAAACGACTATCGATTCGCTAAGGCTGCGCTTTGAAAATCTAAACCTGATCAAAGAAGCGAACGCCCAGCGCGAGCTGGCCGAGCGCGAGCGAAACGAGGCGGAAAATGCCAACATATCCAAATCTCGTTTTCTGGCAGCGACCAGTCACGATTTGCGTCAGCCTCTGCATTCGCTTGGGCTGATGGTCAGTATTCTTGAGACAACGAAAGATGAAGACAAACGCAGAAGTGTCTACGACCAAATCAGAACAAGCTATGCGGCACTGGAGGGCTTGTTCAATTCACTGCTGGATATATCGAAACTGGATGCGGGCACTCAGGATGTCAACCTGGAGAGCATTTCCATAGCTGACTTTTTCCACGAACTTGAAACCGAGTTCACACCGCTAACACGCCCCGGTTTCACGGAGATAACGTTCAAGGCCGCTGATCTTGCAACTCGTTCTGACCCCCTCCTACTCAAGAGAGTCATCCGCAATATCATCTCGAACGCTACCCGGTTCACGGAAAACGGAAAAATTCTGGTGACAGCCCGCAAGCTCGACGAACAAATTGTTGTGGCGGTTTACGATCAGGGAATTGGTATACCTGAGCACGAGATGGAAAATATCTTCGCTGAGTATGTGCAACTGCACAATCCGGAGCGCGATCGGACCAAGGGACTGGGATTGGGTCTGGCCATTGTGCGCAGAATCTGTCAGTTGCTGGATCATCGATTTACGATTAATTCCGAATCCGGACAGGGAACAGTTTTCCGTCTGTGGTTACCCTGCGCTGAACTGCCCATCGATACGCCGGAAGCAAATGCAGAGAAACCGCCCCGTCTTGAGCTGAGGAAAAACGTCCTTGTGATTGACGATGAAGCCGATATCCGGGAATCAATGAAGCTGATTCTGGAAAGCTGGGGATGCACGGTTCTTACCGCCGACTCGCTGAGTTCAGCACAGCAGGTTCTCGAGAACTTCGATCAGCAAATAGATGGCGTTGTTTCCGACTATCGGCTGCGCGACAACCAGACCGGAATAACCGCACTCGATTCAATTCGTCAAAAACACTCAGAGGAAATACACGGTATCCTTATCACGGGAGACACCTCTGCCGAAATTCTGCGTGAAGCAAAAGCAAGCGGTTATCCACTGCTGCACAAGCCGGTCAAACCGTCACAGCTGCGGGTTGCACTGGCTGCCAGGCATAAAGTCCGAGGGAGCCTCTGATTAAAACTGGGCAAACAAAGTTGTGATGCAAAATCTTCAAGATCAAGGCGGGAAACGCACGTAATAGCAGGGCTATTACGAAGTTTTCCAACGCAGAGACTGGAGATTTTGCGCGCAAATTGGTCGGTCATGTTTTGATCAGAGGCTCCCTAGAGCAGTCCAAGTTCCTGCGCCCGCGACACACACGCCGTTCGATTATCTACAGACAAATCCGCGAACAATCGGGTGACATGGGTTTTAACTGTATTTTCCGACAGGAATAAAACCGTCGCGATCTGCTTGTTTGAGTATCCCTTCGATAACAACTCGAGAACCTCGACCTGTCGTCGGGTTAGCACAAGACCGTGATCGTTCGTTTTTTCTGATGCCTGATCAGCGTTGTCCCTTTCCAGAGCAGCCAGATGCCGGTCCATTCCCGATGGTAAATACAACTGACCTGACAGCACCGTGTTTATTGCCGCGAGAATATCCGGACCTCCGAACGACTTCGGTATAAACCCCAGAGCACCAGCATCCAGTGCGCTTTTTATTTTACGAATGTTCTCGGTCGCAGAAAGCACAATCACGGGCACAATCTGGTTTCGATGCTGCAGAGCATTCAGAAACTGGAGACCGTCCAGATTCGGCATCGACATATCCAGCAAAATCAGATCGACTTCTGTATCGCTGTCCAGCAAATCCAATGCTGTCGAAGCGTCCGACGCTGTCACCACATCGATTGATTCATCGACGGTACTCAACAATAGTCGGATGCCATCGAGAAAAATCTCATGGTCATCAACAACAATCACACGCCCCACGTTGGAAAGCATCGTTTCTCCGAAAGCTATCTTTATTTAAGACAGTAATTTAACATCCATACAGAAAATTACGTGTGACCGGCAGTATTATATTGCGAAAGCAGCGGTTACTTTTGAATCGAACTATTCCTCCAACACAGTCCGATCGCCGTGGCTCGGAGGCGTAGATACAACGATAAAGCGCAGTGTTTTGGAACCTGAATTCGTCAGCCTATGTCCGCAACGAACCGGCACGGACAATCCTTCACCGCAACTGAGTTCAATGGTTTTATCGCTTAACTCAATCGTCGCGACTCCTTCCAGGATATAGAAGAACTGTTCTGCCCGATGGTGAAAATGCTGAATCTCCGAGGCGCCTGGCGGAACAACCTCCTCAATCACGCTGAGGTTTTTAGTTGCTGCAAGGTGCCATCCTTCACAACCCGCTCCCCAAAAATAATGGTCTGAATTGGCGACAGATTTTTTCATTGCACCCTGTCCGATATCTCGTCAGAGGATATTTCAACAACCCTATAAACTCTTTTGAGCATCAATGGATTAAAAAGAGAAACAAATCGATTTGACTGAAGCAGATGTACGCGGTAGGCCACAATTCGCAATGTTTTGGCAGGTTTGCCGGGGTTTGAATGCCATCAGAACACCTCATTCGACTGTTCAGAGTCTGAATCTTATCCAAAACTCAGCATGTGCCCGTCGGGGTCCTGAAGACTGAACTCGCGCATGCCATAGTGGGTTGTGTCCAGCTTTGTTGGCTTGAAACCTTTTTTGGCAACATGCCAATATAGCTCCCCCACATTATCCGGATAGCAGTAAAAAATGCATGGCCAACTCACATTTGCGTGTGGATCCATATCAATATCCACGCGCGGCGGGCATTCAGTTTCCGACAGCATCAGCTCTATACTCCCCGATCGAATGGTTGCCCAGCGCCACTCCGCGACAAGTTCGGGGTCACTCACTAATTCAAAATGAAGCGCTTGTCGATAGAATGTCAGACTGCGCTCGATGTCCGCAACATTTAGCATTGGAATCAGATTTTTCATTCAAAGATCTCTATTCAATTTTGTTTTCATGACTCGGGGCAATCCTGCCAGCAAGTGAACACCATATCTTCAAGTTTCGAGTAAACGCCGATATGTATCGAAGCTTCAGGTTGCTGTCGTGACAAAATAAACTGAACAGCTGACTCAGATTGCGCTTTGTTACGAAAATGCATGATGTGAAAATATTCATGCTCCCGTGCATCATCTGTATCCAGTATGGTGTCCCGATCACGTCGACCAATCGGGTCAGCGCTGGTGATCAGATCAAGATTCAGCAAGTGATCCGTGAATTCCTGCATGGCAATAACGACATCATCAATCGGAATTCCCGCCTTTATATTGAAGCTGCTCAACATGTGAAACATGTGTTATCTCCATCAAATTGTGGCTATTTGAATCGGACCATCAATTATGACAACTGCTTTTCATACAGTTTAAGTGCTCTCCCTTCAAAATCGGTTTCTCCAAAAAAGGTGTACCCAAGTTTTGGGTAAATGTGGCAACCAACCTCATTATCTTCAAAAACATCAAGCCAGATTCGGCTTGCACTCCACGTTTTACGGCAGTAGCTCTCCATTAGTGAGATAGCTGTTTGCCCAATACCGCGCTTTGACTGATCGATCAGAATCCGGCGGAATTCGACGCTGTCATTCTCGGGTTCGAAAACCAGAATGAAATAACCGCACAACGTTTCACTGTCATCCTCAACAACCAGATAAGTAATCAACGGATCGCGAAAGTTCTTTCGATGTTGATCGATGCCGGTTTGAAGGACGAACCGACGGGCATGGGGTTGCCTATCCATTTGATCGAAAATCTCGAGTTCATTTGCCGTCGCAGCACGCAACCTGATCATTTCTCTAAACCCATACAGATGTTCACCGATCACGCAATCTGTCGCAACGAAATTGCGTTTGCTATGACCAGACTCAGTTTGATCGGTTTAGTGCGTAGACGTACGCCAACACAGTACCTGCGCCTTCAACTTCGACATCCACCTGCACCCGCCGATAACTATCGCCTTCAAACTCATCGAGCATGATCCAATGCTCTGGCGAGGCATCAAACGAAAACAGAAAACCGGTCACCTCCTCTCGACTGGCGTCAGGAACAATCCCAGGAGACCCCAACTCGGCACCCCATCCCTCCTGGATCAATTGCCCCCTCAGAGTCGCCGGCCTCCAGGTTCCGGGAATAGATTCAAGCACATGGTGATTGACCTTTCCAGGAGCAAGCGTGCCGTAGGTAAAAAGGTGGTCGATCACAGAACCGGGGCTTTCAGGCTAAAAGTTGACGTTGTCAGCGCCTTTTAAGCCAAGACGTTTTCTCGCTTCATCAGGTGTCGCTACGGTGCAACCCAGAGACTCGATAATGCTGCGAATTTTTTTAACCTGTTCCGCGTTGGATCTGGCCAGTTCACCCTTGCCCAACCACAGGCTGTCCTCCAGTCCCACTCGCAAATTGCCACCCATGGTCGCCGACTGAGTTGCAAACGGCATCTGAAAGCGCCCCGCAGCCAATACCGACCATTCAAAATCGCTTCCAAACAACTTGTGCGCTATGGAATGCATGTGGGTCAGGTTGTCCGGATCCGGACCAGCTCCACCAAGAATGCCGTATATCATCTGGATAAAAAATGGCGGTTTAATCATGCCTTTGTCAACAAAGTAGGCAAGATTGTACAGATGCCCAAGGTCGTAGCATTCAAACTCAAATCGCGTACCGTGGGCCTCCCCCAACTCGGTCAGAGCATACTCGATCGTTTTGAAGGTATTGGGAAAAATGAAGTCCCGGGTCATTTCAAGAAAAGGCTTTTCCCAGTCGTATTTCCAGTCGGTGTACTTTTCCGCCATTGGAAAAATCCCAAAATTCAATGACCCCATATTGAGAGATGCCATTTCAGGACTGGCTTGAAGAGCGGCCGCCAACCTCTCATCGATGGTCATTCCTAGACCACCACCGGTTGAAACATTAACGACGACATTACTGCGATCTCGAATTTCCGGGAGAAACTGCATAAATGTTTCCGGACGATAATCCGGACGACCCACATCAGGATCGCGGGCGTGTAAATGCACAATTGCAGCGCCCGCCTCAGCCGCGCCGACCGCCGCATCTGCAATTTGCGCAGGCGTTATTGGCAAATAAGGCGACATTGTCGGCGTATGAATTCCACCCGTCGCCGCGCAGGTGATTATGACGCTTTTCTGAGGCATATATTTTTAGAGTCCGGTCTGATACGAAATCAATTAGAGCTGCATCTGCTGCACCTGTGCGCTGAGACCACCGTCGATCACCCACAACTGCCCCGATGCGTACCGGGCTTCGTCCGAAGCGAGCCAGTTCACCAAATTGGCGATATCAACGGGCTTGCCGTAGGTTTTCGTAGGATGAACATCAATGGCCGCCTGACGAACTTTGCCGCCGCCACTTTCGGAACCGAAAAAGCTTTCCAGCATCGGAGTGTCCACATATCCGGGACATATCGCATTGACCCGAATCCCCTCTGGCCCGTGATCGCATGCCATGGCTCGGGTTAGTGCGTGCACGGCACCCTTTGTGGCGCAATATGCCGCCAACCCCGGATCAGCTATAAACCCATCATAGGATCCAAAATTGATCACGCTGGCTGCAGAGGATTTTCGCAGCAATGGCAACGCTTCTCTGGAGGTCAAAAACATTCCGGTCACATTGATCGCAAAAATCCGGTTCCAGTCTTCAAGTGAAGTCTCTTCAATGGTCTTCTCAATTTCGATGCCGGCCGCATTCACCAGAACATCGAGCTTGTTCCAGTCGACAGCGAGTCGATCAAAAAGCGCAATGGCGTCCGACTCTTGGGTCACGTCGTACGCTGCGAACTGAACCCCGTTAGGCGACTCACGTCTCTGCTGCAGATCTGCCGAAATCACATTGGCGCCTTCACGCGCAAACCGATCGCAAATCGCCTGTCCGATACCGCCTTCACCACCGGTAACAACCGCAGTTTTACCGTCCAACATCCCCGTCATAATCACCTACTCTTGGTTGTTTGGTTCTGAAAAACACTTTAGGAGCTTGAAGCGCTGTTCCTTCCCTTTAAAAATTCCACGATAAGGGCATCTCGCTGCGAGGACAGTTCTTCTGTGCTCTCACCGTCAGACTCCTGTGTAATGCCGCCGACCAGCGCTTCGACAGTCTCAGTGTCAATGGATACCTGGCCGAGATCGTCCCACCAGCGATGAAAGCTGTCTGCGTAGCGGTTGCAGAACTCGCGCATTCCGCCGGTGCCTGCACCAAGGTGGAAAAGCATATGCGGACCCATGGCCGCCCAGCGCAGTCCGGGTCCCGCCCAGACTGCCTTGTCCACATCTTCAACAGATGCGACCCCGTCCCGGACCAGGTGGATCGCCTCTTTCCACAGCGCAGCCTGAAGTCGATTGGCGACGTGAGCCGGCACTTCTTTATTTACCCGGATAGTCACTTTGCCCACCGACCTGTAAAAGTTTTCCGCGATTTCAAGCACTCCGGCTTCGGTATGTTCGTTGCCCAACAGCTCGACTAATGGAATTAAATGGGGCGGATTGAACGGGTGACCGAGGATAAAACGAGCAGGGTTCTTCCATCCTTTTTGCAGTTCCTTAACCATCAAACCTGAGGCTGATGAGGCGACCACAGCTTCCGCTGACAGTGCCGGCTCAATCTCGCGATAGAGCGCATGTTTCACCTCAATACGTTCCGGCACGTTTTCCTGGATAAATCCGGCACCCTCCACTGCGGTCGCGGCATCAGTGTGATAGGAAACTGACCCGCTTGCACTTCGATCGATCAATCCCAATTGCTCGAGAGTGGGCCAGGCGCGCGTGACAAATTCACCGACGGCTTCTTCGGTCGACGACATGACATCGAAAACGCGCACTTTTAAACCGGCGGCCATGAACAGAGCCGTCCAGCTGGCACCGATTACGCCCGCCCCAAGCACCGATACGCATTCAATGTTTTGCGTCTCGTTGTTCACGACACAGTAGCGCTTTCGTAGGCGCCAAGCAAAAGCCCATGGAAGTGATGCAATGCGTGTTCGCTCATACCACTGCCCTCGGGATCGACGAGGAATCGGCCCTGCTCAAACGCGGGCGTCTGCATGCCTCGCTGAACGCTCTCCACCAGAGCAATGTCCTCGGGCTGCAGAACGTCATCGATAAAACTCAGTGCTTCCTGTTCATCTTTATTGGGGTCAGCCGTCTCGAAGAAGAAGTCAAATACTTCATAGGTCTCGTTTTCGCTCACTGGATAAAAGCGCCAAACCATAAAATTGCCGCGTCCGGGATATCGCATCAATGTCATATTGGGCCAAAGGAACCACACGGCATGATCGGTAACACTCGCATTCTCTATACTGTAGGCGTTGTTTGAGCTGGTACGCGCCTTCGCCATATGACTGGAGTAGATGCCGTGGGTCTCGACTTTGTAGGTTTCCATATCCACCAGCGAACAAAAATCGTGGTGAGCGACGGGACAGTGATAACACTCAAGAAAATTATCCACCACCGCCTTCCAGTTCGCTTTGATGCGGTACGTCAGGCGATGAGCAAACGTTAAGTCCGCAATATCAGGTGCGTAACGCTCAACCTCTTCACCGAGAGTTCCGGTCTGTTCTGCCAGGGATGTCGCACTCAGATCCAGATTGACGAATACGAAATGGCAGAAGACTTCGAGTTGAATCGGTGTCAGGCAAACCTTACCTACGTCGAAATTCTCAATTTGCTCGCTGCGGCGAGCGCGAAACAGAGAACCGTCCAGTTTGTATACCCAGGCATGGTAGGGGCAGGTAATTAGTTTGGTACGGCCTTCTCCCGACAGCAATTCATGTGCGCGATGTTTGCACACATTGTAAAACCCTTTGAGTTCGCCGCTGTTATCGCGCGTGACAAAAATACTTTGGCCCTGTATATCCGCAGTCACATAACTGCCCACTTCGCGCAGCTTTTCTTCGTGGCATATAAATTGCCAGGTTTTTCGGAAGATATGCTCCTGTTCAACTTTCAGAAACTGAGGATCGAGGTAGCACACCTTATTGATCGAACTTGAACGTTGAGGCAAAGGATCAAATCCCTGCTTCACATGATCGTACTGATGCTTGCTTAATGTCGTCATCGAAAACACCTGACTGGGCTCTTTACATCCGGCAAATCTGCCGGCTATTGGACTTCACTATATCCGCGGTCATTTTTTTCAGCATGATAATATTCGACATAATACTGGTATTTTACGTCATCATTGAATAAACCCTTTACGTTTCGCATCGGTATGCTGCTGCCGGATTTCAATGTCACCGCTGCATTCGGTTTCATTGATCCTTTTCGCGCGGCGAACTACCTGCGCGGCAGCGGGCTGTATTCCTGGGACTTTATCTCACTGAATTCCCAACCCGTCGTGGCCAGCAACTCTGCACGTATCGAGACAGAGGTAACTCTGGCGGAAAAAAAGACCTACGACATGATTGTAGTAAATTCCAGCTGGGCGCCGGAACGCTTCGAAACATCCGAACTAAAAAAATGGCTTGGTAATCACCTGCGAAACGGCGCGACACTCGCGGGAATCGATACCGGTGCGTTCGTACTGGCAGCCGCAGGGCTCATGCATCGCTCGCGGGCAACCGTGCACTACGAGCACTGCGCTGCTTTCAAGGAGCTGTACCCGGCGTGCGTCCTCGAGGAAGTGCTCTATGTGATTGATGGTGATCGACTCACCTGCTCCGGCGGTGCTGCGTCGACTGATCTCGCACTTCGTCTGGTGCAGATTCAACACGGTTTGGAGCTGGCCAATGCTTCTGCTGTTTACCTGTTCAAGGGTCGACACCGAGCCGGCAATGAACCTCAGGTTGAACACGACCGCGAGCCGGTTGGATATTCGATGCCGGCGAAGCTGCGCGAGGCCATCGTGTTGATGGAGCGCAACGTCGAGGAGCCATTAAGTCCGGCTGAGATTGCAGCCACACTTTCAATATCTCAGCGCCAGCTGCAGCGCCTGTTTAAACGCAGCACCGGGGTGACACCTGTGCGCTATGGCATCAACGTCAGACTGAATCGGGCACGGGGGCTGGTTACGCAGACGGACATGTCGGTGGCTGAGATTGCCAGCGCCTGCGGTTTTGGTGCGACCGAACAGTTCTCTCGTTCATACTCGGCCCACTTCGGGGTTTCACCAAGTCTCGACCGAATTGAAGGTCGAGTGCCCTTCCAGTTTCGGGCCTACCCGACGCACATTAGCGCCTAACCCTTCGCCTCCGCTGCAGCTCGAACTCGCTTTTTTCGGGCTTCCTGCTTAGCGTTGTAGTGAGCTTTGGTCGCCACGTAGAGGGTTTTGTGTATTTCGGCAAAGACCGTGCTCCCGGACTTGTCGGTCAAGGGGGTAACTCTGACGATTTCCATCTCGCTGCGCTCGTCGACCCGACTGCGAATTGAGTTCACCTCATCGTGAGAATACTCAAACACCGCATACAGGTCTTCGTAAGCAGGTCGTTTGAAAAATATCTGAGCCGACTTGTCCCAGACGATATATTTCGACTCCAGCAAATTAATCAGCTGCACCATCGGAAACGGATCGACCGCCGCAAACATGCTGCCACCGAATATTGAACCCACATAATTCCGATTTCGATATGAAATCGGCAGTCTGACTCTAATCTCGGTCAGATCTTTAGAGACATGCACAACCCGCGCAGTCGTTCGACGATACATTGGTGACAGGTTGAACCCGTACTTCATCAACGCAGCGGGCGCGATAAACCTGGAACCGATTTTGCCAATAGTCTGGTAATAGCCCATCTTACTTTTACGATTGTACTGAGCGCATCGAAAATCAGGAGTGGTCTCGCTGTTGCCTTGAACGCCCCATATTTCGCATCAGATAAAATGTGCCAAGAATTGTCGCAGCACCTGTGATTGAAATCATTCCCCACTCCCACAATGGCGACACTGCAACGATATCCTGTGTGTCTGAATGCGTATCCGCGGCAACGTAAAATGAGACAGAGCTGGATGCTGCGCCGAGAGCAAAAATGACTGAAGCAACAATGGCATTCACGCCGCCGGATCGTCCCGTCATATACGCAACAGTGCAGGCAATTGAAAAAACGATCAGCACTGGCAACAACACGATACCAATTCGACTAATGTCATAGGTAATGGGCAGACAGGCGGCACCAGAAATCAGGAAGTAGGCGTACTTTTTCATGTTGTCCAGACGATCGGTCGAAGGGTGTTCAGAGTATGTTATGGATTGAGTCTAGTGCAGGAAGCGTCGACGCGGTGTCAATCGTCCGAAAAAAATTTTCAACTGAGCTTTGTTTTACCGACACGACCGATGTGTCTCACTATCCGGACTCAAGCAAATCAGAAACCACAGAGCGGGTTGTTACCTGCGAGCGGCATCTCGCAGTCTCTGTGAGCTCAGCCCGGCAATCCGGGTTGATCGATTGGATCGAGATAATCACAGTCCGCTTCCAAGCTCAGTATTCAGGGTCGCGGCCAATGCCTTAGGTTCCGATCGTCGAATAATGATTGAGTCACACTGCTGAAACAGCGCAAACAATCCAAGCTCGAGGACCAGAGCATGCATGACACAGTCTGTGATCATTGTGCCAGATTCCAAGTGCAGCATTTTCACCTCAAGCTCCCGGGCTTTTCGATGTGCCTTGCAGTCCATTCGCCCAATGAATTCATCTCTGTAGAGAATGGGCAAACAGAAATACCCATACTGCCGGTTTTCTTCTTTGACGTAACATTCGATTTGATAGTCAAAATCAAACAGCGTTGCCAACCGGTCTCGCTGGATCACACTGTTGTCAAATGGCGAGAGAATCTGCACGCGATTACTGACCCGCGACGTCCGACATTCAAAGGCCTCCGTTTCGACGAAATAGACGTCGCCGCTTGGCACTTTCAAAGCCTGCAGGCGGCCTGCGGACACCTGCTCATCGACCACCGCTTTCATCGCGGCTCTCAATTCTGCACTGCGACGAAGATAGGTCAGACCTTTGAGAGACACTATGCCATGACACCGCAATTGCTGTTCGAGTAGATGCTCTGCGAATTCACGTTCGGATGGCATCGAGATGTCGACATCCTCCGGAAGTACGCGCTCAGTCAGGTCATAGACCTTCTGAAAACCCTCCCGCGTTGTCACCATCAAATCGCCTTCCATGAAAAGCTGTTCGAGCGCCTGCTTTGTCGGTTTCCAGTCCCACCATCCGGAACGCGACGTGGTTTCACTCTCGATATCCCTCGACCGAATTGGCCCCTCGGTGCGCACCCGGGTCAGGAGCTCATTCATCAAACGAGTATCCCGGTCCTTGTACCAGTGAACTTTTCCGTTACGGATAGCGTGTTTATACGGAAGCGAAAAACGATAGTCTGAAATCGGCAGAAAGGCGGCCGCATGAGACCAGTATTCGAAGATGTCCCGGCGCTCAAGCAGACGGTTGATCATTCCGGGAGCGTAGCCCGGCACCCTGGAAAACAGCACGTGGTGATGCGCACGCTCTACCACTGAAATTGTGTCGATCTGAACGTAGCCGATGTGCTTAATCGCTCTGCAGGCGCCGGGCAGTCCGCGCCCAAAAGGTTGAATCTGAAGCAGTCCCTGCGATCCCAACGCCAGACGGCGAAGCCGCGCGCGATCTCGTTTGTTTCGAATTGAAATCATCGGTTCTCGCTGCGCGGGTCTGCTCCTGAACTGTTTCACTCAGAGGACGGCGACCACCCACTCTGTGTGGCCTCTGTTCTGGAATAGGCCGATGCGGTGAAAGCGTCCTTTGATTCGCAGTATTCATTGTGCCGAAGCAGTGCGGAATATTCTTCTGCTGCCAGCACACTCGGTTGCTTTTCGCGAAGATACGTCACCGCAACAGCGCAGGTTATATCGGCCTGAGTCATTTGATTTCCATACAACCACGGATCGGGATTCAATGCGTCGAGCCAGCTAAGCGCAGAGTGAATCTGATCTTCCAGTCTTGTCACCCATACCCGATCGATTTTTTCAGGCTGACGTCGCGAAAACTCAATACCGCGCTCATAGCTTTTCTCCGCAAGTCCCAGCGCAACCGAATCTATTCGCTGTACGCGCACTCTCTCCAAAGGATGCTCGGGTACAAGCCGGCGCTCAGGTGAAACCTGCCGTTCCAGATGATCGAGAATATATCGACTGTCAAACAGCAACTCCTCGTCATTAAGCTGTAGAACCGGGACCTTGCCGAGCGGGTTTAGCTCGAGTAGCGACTCGAAGTTGGTAAACACGGACAGCACGCGACGCTCGAACCGGAGTCCGTAATGGTTCATAGCCACGGCGGTTCGTCGCACAAAAGGAGAATCAAACTGACCAATCAGGAGCATGCCGAAATCAGGAACGGGTATTGATGGCAAAATCCATCAGCATCGGTCCGACGTGTTCTTCAGCTTGAGAAAAAACAGCTTTGCCCTCATAGCGAAATTCAGCATAGCGTTCGTGGGCCCTCTCGACAAAACCTATTTTTTTGAATATATGTTGCGACACAATGTTGGTTGCCTCGGTAACCGCCATCGAAAACCCCCGATTGCGACCGTTTTCGAGTGCTTTATGCACCAGCGCACCTGCAATGCCCCGTCCAAAAAACGAATGTTCCACTCCGAGAAAGGCCAGGTGGAGATATTCACCACGCGCTGGTGAGCGAGTAGACCAATAGGACTCGCCAAGTCTTTTGAGCAAAGCGAAAGCCGGCGCAAACTTTTCACTGAGATTCTCCACACTCTGGGGCTCGGGTGAAGCTGCATCCTCCACCAGAAACGCGCCCGCAATGCGCCCTGTATTGGTCTCGCGAGCGAGTATTGAAAGCCCATCTGCAACCGAGTTTTCAGCCACCACGCGGACCAATTGTTCGAATTCGGCCACGGAGACTCCGAGCGCTCTGGGCGGCGGATCGAACTGTGTAAACGAATGTGCGAACAATTGACACATATCATCCGTGTCCGACACTTCGCAAACTGAATATCGAATTCCGCCAGCAACTCCCGTGGTTGTCATTCCATTGATCCCCTCAACGTGACGTTGACCAGGTGACGATTTCGTCCGCTTCTACGACATGGCCGGACCCGACGATGCGGGTAATCACATGAACCTGGTCGTCAGACAGATCAAAACTTCTGCTCAGCGCCCGCGCCAGACCGGTCTGTAACCGATCCGCATCAGCAGTGTTCCAGAGGGAGGGCAGAAACAGGGTACACATTGCGGCATAGGTTCGTCCGTACTGGGCGCTGCTTTGCAGAATATTCAGCGTCATATGCTCTGATTCGATACCGCATTCCTCGGCCCACAACGTTACGGGATCACCCATCTTTGGGTTTGCCTCAAAATTCACAATACACGTAGCGATCGGCATCTTCGGGTATGAATAGACTCAATATCAGATCGCGCTATTCCGGGATCTCAGTCAGCACTTCCGTCTTTACTGAATTGGCGATGAAACACTCATCGTGAGCCTTGTGGTGAATATTTTCGATTTCATCCCGTCCCGGTTGTCGGTCGCCCGAAAATTCAACACGCGGTCTCAAGGTCACTCGGGTCATCCAGATCTTACCCGTCTCATCTTTTTCCATGATCCCGATCGCTTCGTCGCTGTAACTATCGACGACGTATCGCTTTTTTGCGGAAATCGCCAGAAAGAACAGCATGTGACAACTTGAGAGCGATGCAACATAGGCTTCTTCGGGATCGACATTAGCCTCAACGGAATAGGGCAGCGGAACGACGTGGTGAGATGCCGAAGCGGGTACGGAAACACCTCCGTCGAATTCCCAGATGTGTCCGCGACTGTATTTATTGTCGCTGAAAGCTTCGTTCGCACCTCGGTTCCACTTTACGGTCGCATAGTACTGAGACATTATAAATTTATCGATTATGATGGGTTAAACGGCTCACAAAATCACGTGCTCTTCGGGACTCATAGCCGTGGCTGTTCCTGTAACCACGACAGTACCGATTCGGCGTTCTCCCCCGGTGGAAATATGGGGTAAAAGACTTTGACCACAATTCCATCGCGAAGTATCAGCGTCGCTCGCTTGTACAGTTCACGGTTATCAGCAAAAAAAGTTGGCAACTTCAACGTCTGCTTTAATTTCAACTCTGTATCGCTGAGCAATTCGAACGGAAGATGAAGCCTGTCTCTCGCTTCTGCCTGGTAATCAGAGGTCTGCGTGCTGAGACCAAAAACGTAGGTCTGCAGAGACTGTAGTTCGCGATAGTGATCGCGAAAACTGCAGGACTGCGGCGTGCAACCGCGCGCACCCGGAATTTCGTCCCAGCCGTCTGGAAGCGGCACGCCGGGTCGACCCGTCATTGGATAAATATAGAGCACGACGTATCCCGGCAGGCTTGAAGGGCTCACTTGTTCGCCCTCGGTGGTCAGAAACGTCATCCGGGGAAACAGCATACCGAGCAAGTGATCGGTGGCGCCATCGTCCTGCGGGACTGGTAGATCGTCGGGCAGCTGCGTAAGGTTCATAGGACGCTTTAAGGCAGTATGTTTATGCAGAATTGTAAACTCTTTGTCTCAACGGTCCCGACGCACAGTACTCGCTTTATGCTACTCGGTTCTTCCGTAAAATGTCATTCGGGCCGATTCAGACAGTGAAATTCCCGGTTCAGTGTTGTAAGCGAGTACAACAAGCATGCGGGTCTGTTCACCAATTGTCGGTGTTACACGGTGCATGGAGTTTCGTCCCCTGAACAACACCAGTGTGCCCGCGCCCATCGACAATTTTTGGGTCGGCACCTTACCGTCAAGAACATCAGCCGCTCGATCAAAGTTCATTTCACCCGCATCCGCATCGCGAACGTCTTTGACGAATTCAAACTCGCCCCCCTGCTTTGCACTTTGAATCATCAGTGTAATCGCAAACGACGAGTTGTCGAAATGCCATCCCAGCTCCTGATCTTCACTGGCGTAGTGAAGATTGATTGACGACAGCGGATCGCCGTACTCATACAGGCAGTTCTCTCCGAGAACGTCACACAGAAAATCACGAAAATCGGTTGCGTTGTACAACTGTCGCAATGCCGATTCGGGCGGAATCTGGTCATCGGTGATGCATCCCTTGGACGACGACACCCGACGATTGCGCGGATGGTTATCAGCGTATTTCGGATCGGGTGGTGTCAGATAAATGTTGTGGTCGCTGACCGTAAAGTACGCGAGATGTCTCTGTGCCTCGCCCTCTTCACGAATGGCATCGATCACATTTGAGAGAAGAAATTCAGGCAACACCAGTGCGCCGTCCCGATCCAAAGTCTGCCGGCAACGGTTCCGGAACTGCTGCGATCTCAGCGGAAATTTATGCTCATCGATAATGTTCCCAAGAGTGCCGGTCATAGACATCGTTGTTTACCTGTCATGCCGTGAATTATAGAGCGTCCTCTTGCACTGAACGGTGTACTGGCGACAACTTCTTGCCCGGCTTTCAAACGTCTTTCGACACCGCAACCCATAATCTTCAAACCTCAGTGAGATCGGGACGAGCGTCGAGATAACCTTGGCGGTCCGGTGATTTTCCCATCATGGTTTTACGCCAGATGACCTGTTCGGCACCGATTAACCCAAGCTCCCAAACACAACCCACCACATGGCGATCCGACATGTCCACCGGCACATCCGCGTCCGGCAACCATCTGCGGACATGCTGACACATTACAGAGCCCTGCACCCACCAATGCACCAGTATAGAAACGCCGAGATCACCCGGATGAATAATGACAAATCCAAGGTGATTCGACTGATCGCTCGATTCGATGATCGCCGGCATATCATTCTCCAGATACCGTCGAGCGTTACTCATTGTGTCATCGGTAATCTCTTGCGAATCAGCCAGGATGCCGTAAATCTTGAATTGACCCGAACGGGATGTCCAAACACCAATATCGGATACCACCTTGCGAGGATAGTAGGGGTAATAGGTCATGATGTGATGGGCATTAAAAATGAAAGCTGGAGAAGTCTCAGAAGGACAAGAATCACCAAACTTAACCAGACTTTGGAGGAGAGAGATCAAAAACCGCTTGCACAGATTCCCCGGCACTCAGAGATTGCTCCCACTGCTTTTCAAGCGCGATCCTCTGTACTGCTTCAGCTCGACAATCTTTGACCATTTGTGATGTCAACACAGCCAGTCCGTCATCATCCCCGAGTATCAGATCCCCTGGATCGATTTTCCGATCACCGACATACACCTGCGAGAACACGGCACCCTGATCTGCTCCCTCGGGACCCTTAGGGTTCACATGCCGGGTGAAAACTGCAAAGTCAGACCATTCACTTAATTGGGCCACGTCCCTCACGGCACCGTCGCACACAATACCAGCGCACCCTCTGCGTCTTAAATGACCGCCCAGAATCTCACCAATCATCGCGTTTTCTGCATACCCTGACGCCGCGATCACCAAGACGTCGCCTGTTTCAACCCGATCGATGGCCTGCAGAACCGCACCAAAATCAGGCGCTATACATTTTGCAGTCACCGCTCTGCCGCACAATCGGGGCTGTTGTCCCGGAGGATTGAGCGGACGAATTCCAGTATCAATCTGGCTCTCCGGCAGAATATCTACAGCGACTGCGACCGGAACCGCACGCCAGGCTTCAACGTCTTCATCCTCAATGTTCGCGACCGAAGGCGTGTAAACAGTTACTGACACAGCGGTGATTTGGATAATTTGTGTCGACGTAACAAAACCAACTGACTACAGATCGTGCTGATACCGCGCCACCATTTCCTCTTGACTCTCAGCGACTTCATTTATCGAAAGCTGATCATTAAGCATGGTGCCAATCGTTGGAAATGAGGAGCGCTCTATTTGCGCGTCAACGGACCATAACCTCGAGCGCATCAGCGCCTTGGCGCAGTGTAGAAACACTTCCTCCACATTGATTTCGATGCAGGTTCGGGGCGGGTTTCGAAAACCAGCAAATAGCGTCAGATAATCGCTGGATTTAGAAATACGGGCACGGCCATTAACCCTGAGAGTCTCATCCACCCCAGGAATAAGGAACAGACACCCGATATCCGCGGTCTCAATTATGTTTACCAGACTGTCCAGCCGATTATTTCCTTTGCCGTCGGGCAGCACGATACGGGATTCATCGATCACTTTGACAAATCCCGGCTCGCCACCACGCGGCGAGCAGTCGACCGATCCGGATTGCGAGTGGGTGGAAATCAGCACGAACGGCGAGTGCTCGATAAAGTTGATCGAGTGTCGCTCCAGCGCTGCCAATTGCTTATCTTTGGCTCGTCCTTTCGGAAAACCGTAAAGTTCCCTCAATTGCTCTTCCGACTCGATGTACATGGCGTGGGTTGGTGGATTGTCAGTGGAATAGTGCCGAGTTTAGCGAAATTCCCCTGAGAATGGCCTCATTCGACACGACCATTCATGAAATCAAAACCAGGTTCAGCACGGATGAATCGATTCAGGTTTTAAATATATGAGAACAACTGTGATCACCCGCAATCCGGTTCTTGCCTGCAAAAATCGCGTTATCGATCTTTCTGGTTCGTGTATCGCGGCAGATCGTCACCCGACACCAGATGCTCATTGGTCACGTAATAGTCGGGGCTGTATTCAATCAACAGACTGAAAAAACAGCTGCGCGGCAACTCCACCTTGATTCGTGCTTCCAGATCATCCATGAGTGCTCTGGTGAAAGCCTGATCTCGATGAGATCTGTTCAATAAAGTCACCGTGACTTTGAAATGGGTTCGATGGAATACGGATATTGGATAGGCACGACCTTTGCATTCATGGGCATTAGCATCGTGTTCATTAATAATGGTTTCAACCAGAGAAAGTATCAACCCAGCGTCCAGATCGAGATCATCGGTGTA
>JBCCGE010000038.1:0-29896 GCA_039029455.1 Pseudomonadota bacterium
GGGGCGAGGAACATTCGAATAGAGGAGGTAGCAGAGGCAGACAATTACCTGGCCGTCATGTCTGACAACAATGAATATTACCTGAACGGGCACGTAAAATTGGCTGACAGTCTCTGCAATACTCAATTCGGCCATTCACGAGTCATTGAATCTATTGGAATATTCACCCGAATGGGTGAGTCGTCAAAAGGACATATGTGGCAAGATGCTTTAAACATTAGTGTGGAGGAAATTAATGCAGCAAGAACGAGCAAGAAGGAGGGTCTTGTTATCTTCTTTGGTCGCAGGGTCGGCATTGACGGCTAAGTCGTTTCCGCCTCAATGGACAAAGCCAATTGTAAATTCAGTTATTCTTCCTGCTCATGCGGCCACGTCGACACCAGGAGACAGTTTTGAGTTAATTGATTGTGGAATTACATCCGCTGCTCCCGAAAATTCAGAGGAAATCGTTGAAGTCGGGCAAGTGAATGCATGTCCGGATATTACTTCGTCAGAAGCATTGGCATTCCCTACAGGGAGTACAACAATCGTCGGAACTCCCGGAGCTGAAGAACTGAGAGTTCTGGTTAGTCGTACAAGCCAACCTAGAGAAGTAGTAACGGAAGTTACGCGGATAAACGCTAATGGAATGCAATTTTGTGTGGCTGAAGCTCTCAGCATTTCCCAGGTGGAATTGCTGCTATCAGAACAGGGTTTCACATCTTCTCAGTTGAGTGTGATTTCTAATGGAACCAGTGACATTGACCAAGGTACGGACTCATTGATTACGATAAACAGGGACATAGTAGCTTCACCAGGAACCAGTTTTATAGGAGACCTTGATGCGTGTCGATCAATCATTCCAGTGACGGGGCAAGTGACCATACTGTTTGACATCGATACCGTGAGTACAATCAAAGTTCTACGAGTACACGAATTTTCTGCTTAATGATTTGATTGTCCGCTATGGGCAAATAGCACCCATTCAGTAAAACTGGCTGACAGTCTCTGCCATACTCAAATCGGCCAGTCACGACTCAATAAATCTATTGGAAGATTCACCCAAATGGGTGAGTCTTCACAAGATTATATGTGGCAAACTGCTTCAAACAATAGGGTGGAGTAGACAAATGCAGAGAGAACGAACAAGAAGGAAGGTCTTGTTATCTACTTTAGTCGCGGGGTCGGCAATAACCGCGAAACCACTCCCATCTCAGTGGACCAAACCCATCGTAAATTCGGTAACGTTGCCAGCCCATGCGGTAGCGAGCCCTCCAAGTAACATAATAGCTCCAGGTAATTTTCAGATTATTGATTGTTCGATAGAAGCCGCACCACCTGTAAATAATGAAACGATAAATGACACCGGTTTTCCTTGTGCTGATTTATCCAGCAATGACATTATTGCACGTCCTGCGGGTATTGAAGACATCCCGGGGACTTCTGGCGACGGAATATTTCGTCTTGAGACAATCAAGAATGAATCCATAAGTGATCAAACTATCGATATTACTAAAGTGGTGGTTGATGGCCGGTCTATTTGTGTGAATGGCACCTTGAGTGCCAGTCAGATTCCATCTTTGTTGCAACAAGTTGACCTCAATCCGAATCGAACAGTTTCTGGACCTTCAGATAACCAGATCAACCAGGGCGAAGATAGAGTCATCAATATTGACAGAGACCCCTCAACGACAGGACCAACAGTATTCGTTGGTGATCTAAATAGCTGTTTGGCTATTGATGTCGTTTCTGGCAGATTAAATGTTACCTTTACGATTAATACGGCAACAACTCGTCGGCTCTTAAATGTTAGTACGTTTTTGGTATCGTGATTTGTAACCTATTGTTGATCCTAAACTGTCTCAAAAGGGCAACTAACCGACCATTCCGCTTAGACTTTTACTTGTGTCGCTTCCATACTCGGAACGGACATTCGTGCATGCTGTTACTTCGTTTTGAATGTCAAGTCTGTAGTTTCCTGCGCCGGGCAATTTCTCGATAAAGAGCCTCTGGACTGACGGCGAGTTCGAGTGCCAGATTTTTCCACTCTCCCTTGGCAGGAAGTTCTTTTTCAGGCCAACCTAACCAGCCATCCAATCTCGCGGCCACAGTTTTACGGCTTAGGAGTTCACTACGAAATCGCGCCCGCTGGGTCTCCCGCGCCAAGTGTCTCCCCCACAACCGTGAAAAAGATTCTGACTCCAGTTCCTTTTGCACAATCGTTTTGGAAACACACAGCACTACCGAAGGTACAGATCCTATGGCATCACAGTGGTATTTATCAGAGTAGATAGAAGACTCAGCGAGCACATCGCCTGAGAATGCACGCTGTAGAATGATCTGTGAGCCATCTGTTTAAATTCGAGTTAGTACAATTAGACCTCGCTCGATCACGAAAAGCTGTTTAACTCGGTCGCCCAAGTGAAACAGATAACCACCTTCCTGAACCTCTTCCCACCCTTCTGCATTAGCTTTTAAGGTATCGAATAGCTTTTTTGACATGATAGCTATCATGTATCGAATATAGGGTCTGTGGCAAGATTTGTTTCTCTAAATCTAGCCACAATAGATACTCTGATGAAAACGATTACGTTAATAGTTGTTTTGCTTGGGATTTCCGTGCAAACACATGCCAGTGAAACACATCAACATGCCTCTCCCTATGCCGGCCAGGAAGATCGTGAAATCAAAAACCTTTCAGGAAGTGACATTGCCGAATTAAAGCGTGGTGGCGGTTGGGGGTTGGCCAAGGCTGCGGAACTCAATGGCGTACCAGGCCCGGTACACCTTCTGGAGTTGAAGGACGAAATCAAGCTTTCGCCCAACCAGGTTTCGATCATCACCCAGGTATTCGAGGAGATGCGTGTAGAGGCGATAGCAAAAGGAGAGCGTTTGATTGCGTTGGAGCGCGAACTTGAACAGAATTTCAGCCAGCGGACGATCACACAGGATTCCCTTCGTGCTCTACTCGATCAGATCGGTGTCGCCCGCTCGGAACTACGTTATGTTCACCTCGCGGCTCATCTTCGGATGGATGACATCCTGGCAGCGGAGCAGGTGGAGCAATATAACCGACTACGTGGCTACACATCGGCAAATCCTTGTTCGCAGATCCCGAAGGGCCATGATCCGGTGATGTGGCGAAAACACAACGGTTGTGAATAGTCGCAATGTCTAGCCTATCTTGGCTTTATTTCACAAGACTCATTGCAAATTTCTGTTCAGGGCAAATCTGAGACAGCCGCTATCAGGTGACATCTAAACTCGTTAATAAATTCTTTCAGGTCGAATACAGGTTTTTATAACTAAGGGTTGCCCCGAAACTCCAGCAGTCGTCCGTCGATGTTTTCCTTGGTGATGTAGTCAATGGTTTGAATATCAAGCAGCGATGCAGATAGATCAGCAGCAATGCTCTGCAACTCGGATTCGATCGACTTTTCGACCCACGCTTTTCCGTTCATTGTGACAAACGCACTCCCTCCAGGCTGGAGGTATTTCAGCACGTTATTCAGATGTTTGACATGAGGAGGGCCAAATCCGAACAGCCCCACACTGACAATGGCATCATATGTACGCAATTGAGGTTGATCCGTGATCGCGTCGTATTGATAGATTTGATCGTACACGTTTCGCTCTCTGGCTATGGTCAGCATCTCAATCGAAAAGTCCGCACCGTCCACACTGGAATAACCTTCCTGGCGTAACGCATCGCCAACCAATCCGGTACCGCACCCCATGTCCAGAATGGCTGCGTTGCGATCCGATACCCGCTCGCAAAAGCGCGCCACAACCTCAATATGCGCCACATACCCCAATTGTTCAACCAGATCCGACTCGTAGCTGTCCGCCCACTGATCGTATCTTTCCTGCTTGTCCGCAGGCGATTGATACATTGCGTCAAGTTTTGAATCGACCACGACTACCTCACAGTGACTATTCGACCAACCGAGGCCAGGTGTCACTCAGGCGGTAACCCTGGGGCCACGGATCTTCCGGATCCAGAGTGTGCTGGTGAAAACCCGTGATCCATGCGCGGCCCTTTAAAACAGGCATGACCGCATCACGATCACCGACCCGGGTTGTCCTCGCAATCCGACAATCGAATCGAGACCCAATTGGCGAGAGTCCCGTATACGACTCTCCAACATCAATTTCCCCGTCGAGATGCATCAGCGAGAGTCGAGCCGAACATCCGGTACCGCACGGTGATCGATCCAGTTTTCCCGGATTGATCACCACAGCACTTGTGCCTGTTTTAACGCCATCAACATTGTTCACTGGCTCAGTAAACTGACAGAACGACAGATGGGTCCAATCGGGCAAATCGGGATGGGTGAATCCCAGCTGCTCGTTCGCAGCCTTCCTGATTTTCATTCCGATCTCAGTGAGCGCGCGCGCGTTTTCCGGCACGATCCGGATATCAAGTTGAGATGCATCGACAATAACAAAACTATCACCCCCAAACGCCGTACTGACCGTTAATGTGCCCACACCCGGTACGATCAGAGGGACATTGTGCTGATCGACAAAAGACGCCACGTTACTGACTTCACAACTCCGGCTTCTGCCGATTTTACAGTGTACGTCAACAGCAACCAAACCAGCAGGCGCTTCCAATGTGACCTGGGTGACCGGCTCTGTCATCTCAACCATACCGGTTTCAACCAGCACTGTTGCCACACAAATCGAATTGGATCCCGACATTGGCGGCGTGTCCTCAGGCTCCATAATGATCCAGCCGCTGTCTGCTTCATCGGCGATCGCGGGCACCAGCAGGTTTACGTGCCGGAACACACCCCCTCGTGGCTCGTTCAGGACAAAATTTCGCAGCACATTGTCTTCGGCGATGAACCTTGACTGCGCCCAAATAGAGTCGCCAGGTGGTGTGGCGACTCCGCCCACAATCACATCGCCCACCTCGCCCTCAGAGTGACAGCTGACGACATGAATAACTTTGGAGGATTTCATTACGACGGGTTCGGGATTTTAGAGAGCGCACTATAATACTGCGAAACCGTTCAATACGTTCTGCGATGACCGAATCTTTTAAGGCCGACTGTGTCGTTATTGGCGCCGGGGTCATTGGCCTTGCCTGCGCAAGAGAGATGAGCCTGGCCGGCCGTGACGTCATCTTGCTTGAGCGCCATTATGATTTTGGTCAGGAGACCAGCTCGCGAAACTCCGGCGTGATCCACGCGGGAATCTACTACCGCCCGAACAGTCTGAAAGCCCGACTCTGCGTACAGGGAAAGGCACTTTTATACGAATTCTGCGAGCAGCGACAGATCGAGTACAACAACTGCGGAAAGCTTATCGTCGCCTGCAATGCAGAAGAGTCGGAGGCGCTGATGGCATTGAAGCATCGTGCCATCGAGAACGGTGTGGATGATTTGTCGTTAGTGTCGCCCTCACAATCACCGTATCCCGAACTTCGGTTTCACAGCGCGCTCCGATCTCCCTCCACGGGCGTTGTTGATACCCACGGTGTTATGCAGCATTTGATTGCAGATATTGAAGACAACGGCGGTTCAATTGCGTTTGGTGCAGACGTTGTAACTATAGCTCAGGAATCGAATCAGATTGTCGTCAATCTTCCGGACTCGAGAATCAGCGCTAAGTCGGTCATCAACGCGGCCGGACTGCAAGCGACGCAGTTGGTCAAACCGTTCCTTGCAGGAACCGAATACGCCGGTCTCTCACCCCGATTTGCCCGCGGGCACTACTTTCGACTGAAAGGCCGCTCTCCGTTTAAGGAATTGATTTATCCAATGCCGGTTCGAGGCGGCCTCGGCGTGCATCTCACGCTGGATACTACCGGCACTGCGCGATTCGGTCCTGATGTTGAATTCATCGAGGAGGAAGAAATCGACTACAG
Source organism: Pseudomonadota bacterium (assembly GCA_039029455.1). Taxonomy (GTDB): domain Bacteria; phylum Pseudomonadota; class Gammaproteobacteria; order Arenicellales; family Poriferihabitantaceae; genus JBCCGE01. The sequence continues at coordinate 5,855 of JBCCGE010000038.1, forward strand.
CGTTGACCCCGGTCGAGCACCGTCGTTTTACGGCGCGATTCGACAGTACTGGCCAGACCTGCCGGACAACAGCCTGGATGCAGACTATGCGGGTGTCCGACCGAAACTGTCTGTCAATGGCGAACTACTGTCCGACTTTGTTGTACTTCGCAGTACCGGGTGCACGGAGCTGGTCCATCTGCTCGGTATCGAATCACCGGGCCTGACCTCCTGTCTGGCCATGGGTAAATATGTGCGGAAATTTTTGATTTAACTGCGCAACTCAACGCCGTTTAAAAAAATGACTAACCTATGTCATCGCAAATCAGTCTGTTGAAATTACAGGCTGCTTCTGGCGCATTGAATCGCCCGACTTCAAGAAATCTTCCGTCTATTTCAAACGAATAGCTGCCCGCAACAGTATTTCCAAATGCAGTGATCGACACGTTGCACGAATCACCCGCGTTACAGGAACCTGCAACCATGTCCAGCCCCAGATTTGCATTACCTCCGACAGGAACATTGCCTCTCCAGGCGGAAGACACGGAAGGACGGATCAGATTGCCTTTCGGCGCAGACGATTCTGCATCAGAATCCTCAAATTCAATAGGCTCTCCCTCGAGGAAATTGGTATTGGCCTGCCAGCGCAACTGAACATCCGCAAGGGTGTCACTGATCCGCGTTACGCAAATCTGCACCACCAGAGGTCCGGCCAAGTGATTGGCGTGGACTGGTGAAATCAACAGGTCCGCAAATTTTTCCGGCAGGTTTCTGTCGATAGTTTGTTCACTTTGTGGTCCGGGCAGATCCAGTGTCTGGAACCACGGCCCGGTTGGGTCCGAACCCTCACCCTCATCACCTCCGGCGCCTGTGGTTGTCGCGTGCGCAGGCAAAATCACCGACTGCACAGCGGGTTTGACCCAGGGCTGGGTTGTTACGCCACCGAGACCCAGCGCGACGCCGCCGGTTAATACTTTCTTCAGCGCCGCACGGCGCTGCTCACTGGACTGATGTTTTGATACAGGTTTGTCTTTTGACATGTGCAACCTCCGATACGTGTATTATAAAAATGGATTGTGGATAACGTCTCGTCCGGGCGAAGTATAGTCTATTTACCCTCGCTCGTATGAGTACAGTTACCTATTAAGCGCCCTGATTTACAGCCTGTTTATGGAAATTGCCTTAATTATCCTTTTCACAATCAGTCGAAATAATCGTGTCTGCGTCAATGCGATACACACAACATGCAATAGTTGTACAACGATGTTGAATCACGCTGCTTGAATGCAGAAGCAGACGTCGCTACCCGGATCGTGTGCATAGACGCCCTGGCTAAATACCCAAGCCCGGAGAATACAGAATTGCTGGTTGCAATATTGACCACGGACAGTCGCCCAATGAAACGCGCCACCATCAACAGCCTCGGTGAACATGGATCAGACCGGGCTCTCGAGACCGTGACGTCATTTTTCAACCACCCGGCAACGCATCCTTCCTGACACCCAATATTCACGCCCATATCGATAACTTAAACAGGGCACGCACTGACCGATGGTCAAAAATCCGATTAAAATGAGTTCCCGGCAAAAATTTTCACCGATGATGAAAAAAAGGGAGCTGCAAATTCTGGCGGGGTGCATGGCGGTTACTCTGGTTCTGGGTACGATCCACAGTTTTTCCGTGTTTTTGATCCCGCTGGAAACCCTGTTGACCGCCACCCGCGCGGCGGTCAGCATGCTGTACTCCGTCGCACTGGTATTTTTGACACTCGCCGTATTGTGGGGGTACAGAATCTATTCGGCGGCAAACCCGGCCTGGCTGGTGCTGTTCGCATGCACTGCGGCGGCCACAGCACTCTTGATCGCTGCACAGAGCACGAGCTGGTTGATGTGGATGTTGTGCTATAGCGTTGCCTTTGGTCTGGCAAATGGATTGGGCTACGGTTTCGTTCTTCAGTTGTCCGGGGCCGAACTGGGCGAAAAAGCCGGTCTGGGCATGGCGATGGTCACCGCAGCGTACGCGGTCGGATCGATTGTGGCGTCGCTGATACTGCCCGCAATCCTCACCAACTATGGGCTGGTCTCAGCGGTGAACGCGCTGGCCGTCTCTATCGCAGCCGGAGGAATCATAGCAGCCGGTTTGCTGTATTTTTCAAACTCGCACTACAACCGCACGAATGACACGGCCCAAATCAGCACGGATAGCACACGCATGAAAGCAATAGTCTGGTGGTGGCTGGCCTACGGCTGCAGCGTGTTTGCAGGGTTGATGGCTATCGGCCACGCCGCAGGTATCATCCATCTTCTTGAAGGCGACTACAGCACGGCGACCCGAGGCGCCGTCTTTATTGGTGTTGGCAGTGCATTGGGCGGTTTTTTGACCGGGCTGCGGATCAGTCCGCAAAACCTCAAACAATTCATTACCGCGCTGCCGATATTGTCGGCCGTTGTACTGATCCTGCTGACAATGGCAGCCACGTCCACCGTCGCCATCGCGTTGTTGTCTGTTGTCGGTTTTTCGTATGGCGCACTCATTGCGCTCTATCCATACGCAATACGCCTGCACTTTGGCGCACAGCAGTCGGCCAAAATCTACGGTCAGATATTCACCGCCTGGGGTGTCGCCGGACTTGCCGGCCCGGTCAGCGCAGGATGGCTGTATGACCGTTTTTCTGCGTACACCGTTGCGCTTGTGATAGCCGCGTCGCTGGCGGTACTGTCAACGCTTGTATTTTACCGATGCTGTCGATTTCAGAACCACGGAACGGCCACATAAAAGTTGTTCAACGCTGAACCGGATCGGTCAGCGTATCGGAATTGTTGGCGACTTTATTCACCGTCTTACTGACCGGATAGCACTGCAGGTCGGCGGTAATGTTCAGACCCGTCATCAGATCAATTCGCCCGGTACCGTCATTCAACCAGGTTGCCGCCGTATCCGGAGTCAGCATGATGGGCATGCGAGGATGGAGATCCACCAGACTGCCTTCGGAGGATTTGGTCAGAATAGTACAGGAAACAATGTCCTGCTCCGGTCGTTGCCACACGTCCCAGAGCCCCGCCATGACAATAGGCTGTTCATTCACAGAGCGCACAAAGAACGGCTGCTTGTTGCCTTTTTCTCCACGCCACTCGTAATAACCCAGCGCCGGGATCAGGCAGGTACGTGACTGTTTCCAGGCACTTCGGTATGCCGGTTTATCCGCAGCCGATTCAACACGGGCATTGAAAGTAGCGTATTTTGGGCTCGCCTCTTTTGACCAGTGGGGCACCAAACCCCAGCGCATGACGCGTCCGCCCTCTGCCGTCACCACAGGTACCGGCTGGGTTGGTGCCACGTTGTAACTGCTCGCCGCATCCCGGGGCCAGTCTCTGAGAATCTCAGCCCATTCCCCCATTTGTCTGACATGGTTTGCATACCGTCCACACATAGTCTGTCCCGCCGTGCTGCAAAAATTAAATGTCGCTAAACCGATAGTCGAACCGCACAATGTCCTCCCGGTATTTACACGCGATCATCTCCTGAAGTTCATCATCATAGTATTGCCGGTAATCTCCGCCAAAGGACGCATTTCGATGCGGCAGTGCGACCGGCAATTCCATATCGAGGCGCTCACATACAGTCTGAAAGTCTGAGACTAATGTCTCATACCGCCCAATATAGTCCATTTCAAGATCAAACCGATTGTCGATGAAATCAACCTGTGGACGAATATGATTGCCGTAGCTGCTGATCGCATTGATGGTTCTCAACTGCTCCTGAACCGTATCGCCTTTGTAACGGACGTGCCGGGAATTGACTTCAGAAACTGCACGCGCCCAGGGATTTCTTACAAAGCAGAATTTGAAATAAGACGCGGCCGTTTTCACATCGACAAAGTCATGCTCAATCATCTCGTTAAGGGTAAGATGATTAAGCGGCGTGGTCTTGATTCGGGGGTCCCAAAGATCCTTGGTGCACTCGCACGATTCGTCCAGTAGCGCCTCTTCAACAGACGTGCCACCGGTTTTTGGAATGTGGATAAAGATGAATTTATGTGCATGAGAAATCATGTCAGGCACAGCTCCCCACATCCGGCGCGATCGAAGCAGAAAAAGTAGGAATCACGCGGGGAACACCAGAATTTTTTGGCAAAAAACTGCTGCGCACCGCGTTACCGTCGAAAAAAGCGGTTGCACCCTAAAATTTATCTTTTTAATCAAAGACTTAAAAAACATTTGATTAAACACATATTTTTACTGTATAAATTAACAGTAATTCAATAAAACAGCGTCAAATGAAAAAACTTACGCCCAGACAACAGGAAATTCTTGATTATATCCGCACAACCATTAACCGTACCGGCATGCCGCCGACACGAATGGATATCTGCGACTACTTTGAATTTCGCTCGCCAACAGCGGCAGAAGATCACCTGCGCGCACTGGAGAAAAAAGGCGTTCTGGAAATCATGTCCGGCACTTCCCGCGGTCTGCGAATTCGTAACAAAAAGAAAACTCTGGGGCTGCCTCTGGTCGGGCGCGTTGCGGCCGGAGAGCCGATTCTTGCGGAGGAACACATTGAGGATTACTTTGAAGTGAATGCAAACCAGTTCCAGCCGCGCGCGCATTACCTGCTGCGAGTCCGCGGTCACAGTATGCGGGATGTAGGCATTCTGAACAACGACTTGCTGGCTGTACACAGAACCGAGGAAGTTCGTTCGGGGCAAATCGTGGTGGCACGACTGGAAAACGACGTCACTGTAAAGCGATTTCGCCGACGCGGCTATCAGGTTACCCTGCACCCTGAAAACGAAGATTTCGAACCGATTGAAGTGGATCTTCGAGATGAAGAATTTGCCATCGAAGGACTCGGTGTGGGTGTTCTGCGTCCAAAACTGTAGCCGGTACTTCGATGGGAAGAGCGGCACCTTCACTGGATGATATTCTGAAAAATAACCCGCGTGTCTGGAGAGGGTATCGCGAGCAGGATAAGACTCACAATAGCATCGACAGCGGTTTTGAAGCGCTGAACCGTATATTGCCGTCACACGGCTGGCCGCCACAGTCGCTGATTGAACTCAATGTGCGTCAGTGGGGACAAGGTGAGCTGTCTGTTCTTTTGCCGTTGATGCGCCACCTGCAGCAGGAGCGGCAGCTGGTCTGGATCGCGCCCCCGCATATACCGTATGCACCCGCCCTGCAGCAAAGCGGCTTGTCACTTCAACAACTGACCGTAATCGGCCGGCCCTGCCATTCATCGAGTTCGACCGAACTATCGCCTCAAAATATCTGGTGGGCGGCTGAGAAAGTTCTGCGTCATCCGGACTGCGGTGCAGTATTGCTGTGGCCGGCATCTATGGACCCCCGACAAGTACAGCGGTTGCAAAGCATCGCCGGCGAGCAACAGGCAATTGCCATCATACTGACGACGGATACAGTGATCGACACGGCGGTCAGTCTGCGTCTGCAGATACAGCGCGACTCAGAGCACATCACAATTTCCATCACCAAATCCCGACTGGGCTGGTGCCACAAGACTATCGCCACTCTGCCAGCGCGTTTGGCATCGCTGTGAAGCCCATCGCTGTAAAACCGGCCGCAGGACTGCCTGCAGCGGAAACGGCGTCACCGCCGGAAAAGCCACCTGCACACAAAGCGCCCCGAGCATCCGCTCAACCTTCATTGTCGGCGCCCGACAGCGGTGAACCCTGGTGGTTGTGCATACGTTTTGATGACCTGGCGCGCCGTATTTTCGATCCGCAGGAGGGACGACCTCATGTGGTTATCGAAAATCAACGGGGTAAACACCTGATATTCAGCGCATGCCCGCTGGCCGATGCTGAAGGCATTTGTCCGGGTATGTCACTCAATGCCGCGCGCGCGCTGGTCAGAGACCTGCAGGTTGACGTGCGTAATATCGATCATGAGCTCCAACACCTGCAACAGCAGGCTGAATTCTACATACGCTTTACACCAACAGTATCCATACAGGCACCCGATCGCATCGTTCTTGAAGTCTCGCGCAGCGTGCGTTTTTTTGGCGGCTTTCAGCGTTTGCTTGATGCCGTCAACGACACTCTCGACTCGCACACTGTGCTGACCGGAGCATCAACAGCGGCGGCAGCCAGCCTGATCTCTTACTACCGTCGCCCCATGTTGGTGACGCAGCAGCAGGATATGCACCGCGCGCTGGGCAATATTCCGATCAGCGAACTGACACTCAGCGTCAAAACGGAACAGGGTCTTTATAAATGCGGTGTGCGCCACCTGCAGGATTTATGGCGTCTGCCTCGTGCCGATCTGGCGCGCCGATTTGGTCGTGATCTGATCGATCAGCTGGATCGCCTGCAGGGAAATCAGCCGGACCCGCGGTATCGTGCCAGCGAGGCGCTGCGTTTTGCCCGTCGCATCACTCTACCCGCAGAAACCGACAGCACGCCAATGCTGATGCAGGCCGCCGCACGTTTACTGACACAGGCTGAACAATTTCTGCGTCACCATGGTGCGGCTGCAGAATCGATCCACTTTGTACTCTGGCATCGTCGCAACTGGTATCAGGAAGAATGCACCACGGATGTTGTGATTCATTGCCAGCAGGCCGACCGCCGTCCCGGTCGGTTTTTGCCCCAGCTGGACGAACGCCTGCATGGGCTACGTATCGAGCAGCCTGTGGAGGCAGTTTCCCTGCATATTGACCGATTGATTGCGTGGCAGCGACAAAGTGAGGACCTGTTCTGTCGACGCGATCGCGAAACTCAAAGCTGGTCACAGCTGGTAGAGATTCTGCAGTCTCGTCTCGGTGATGATCAGGTCGTTCAGCTTCAGCATGTGGCTGACCACTGTCCGGAATACGCCTGGCAGTACCGACAGGGTTCAGATCAGGTCGGTATCGAGCCTACCCTGGAATCACTGCCCTCAAGACCACTCTGGCTGATGTCCGAACCGGTGGCGATTGCTGAACCTGCCGCCCACTATGAACTGATCAGCGACGGTGAACGCATTCGCTCGGGCTGGTGGCGACAACCGATACACCGGGATTATCATGCGGCGCGTGCCTGCGACGGCAGCTGGCACTGGCTTTATCGCGATTTGAACACGCGCCCGACCCGCTGGTACCGGCACGGATTATTCGGCTGATGTCATGCCTGTATCCGATGATGCTTCGATACCTGACTATGCGGAACTGCATGTCATCAGTAACTACAGCTTTCTGCGCAGTGGCTCGACACCACGCGAAATGGTTGCGCGGGCAGATGAACTGGGCTATCGCGCCGTTGCTATTACCGACGAATGCTCACTGGCCGGTATGGTTCAGGCCTGGATTGAGGCAAAAGATCGATCGATTGAACTTATTGTTGGCAGTGAGTTTTACCTTGAAGATGGTCTGCGCCTGATCCTGCTGGCGACTGATCGCTACAGTTACGGCAAACTGTCTCACTTCATTACTCTGGGGCGTCGGGCGGCCGACAAGGGTCACTACCATCTGACCCGCAGAGATCTGCAACAAACAGATCTCGGATACTGTCTGTGCATCTGGGTGAGCCATCGCGACAGTACTGCAGACGATGGACGCTGGCTGAAGACATGCTTTAAGAGTCGCTGCTGGATCGGCGTGGCTTTGCATCGGCACGGTGACCGGCAACGTATGCTGCAGCACTCCGAATATCTGTCTGACAAATGCAATCTGCCTCGCACTGCAATTGGCAGCATTGATTTGCACCACCCGCAAAGACAACCGTTGCGGGACACCCTGCACGCTATCCGACTCGGCAGCCCACTGTCTGAACTCGGCTATTCACTGTTCGCCAACGGTGAGAGCTATCTGCGTGACCGTGGGCACATCGCCCGTCTGTTTCCAGCGGACATGATCGGGGAGACTGTTGAGATAGCGCGCCAGTGCCGGTTTGATCCGGCCCAGCTTCGGTATGAGTATCCCGAGAACCTGGTCCCGCCGGGATACACCGATGCCGAATGGCTGCGTCACCTCACCGAAAAGGGTGCCCGTACACGCTGGCCTTCCGGCATTTCGACACGCAACCGGAACCAAATCGAAAAGGAACTGAAACTGATCGCTGATCTGCGCTACGAACCCTATTTTCTGACCGTTCACGATGTGGTCCGCTATGCGCAACGTCAGGGCATTCTGTGTCAGGGTCGGGGCTCGGCCGCCAATTCAACAGTCTGCTATTGCCTGGGTATTACCGAAGTTGACCCGGACAGGGTCGGCCTGCTGTTCGAACGGTTTATTTCCAAAGAGCGCAACGAACCTCCTGATATTGATGTGGACTTCGAGCACGAACAGCGTGAAGAAGTTATTCAATACATCTACCGAAAATACGGCCGCGACCGCGCAGCGATCGCCGCAACGGTTGTCACCTACCAGCCGCGAAGCGCGCTCAGGGATGTGGGCAAGGCGCTGGGGCTGTCTCTGACCCAGGTCGATCGAATGGCGAAAACCATTGCCTACTGGGACGATCGTCACATGTTGTCTGAGCGTCTGCGAGAAGCCGGTTTCGATCCCGAGCATCCGCTGATGCAGACCCTGATGCATCTGGTTGACCAGATCCTCGGATTCCCTCGACATTTATCCCAGCACGTTGGCGGCTTTGTCATCAGTCGCGGTGTTCTCAGTGAACTGGTGCCGGTGGAAAATGCGTCCATGCCCGACCGCACTGTGATCCAGTGGGAGAAGGATGATCTGGAAGCCCTTGGACTGCTCAAAATCGACGTACTGGCGCTCGGCATGTTGAGTGCGGTCAGGAAGGCATTTGACTACATCGAACAGTACACCGGAACCCGACACACCATGAGCAGTATCCCAGAGGGCGACGCGGACACGTACGCCATGATCCAACGCGCCGACACGGTCGGTGTATTTCAGATTGAATCCCGCGCACAAATGTCGATGTTGCCTCGATTGAAACCGGCAAACTACTACGACCTGGTGATCGAAATTGCAATTGTGCGGCCGGGCCCTATTCAGGGTGAAATGGTCCACCCTTACCTGCTGCGGCGACAGAACCCGGACAGCGTTACCTATCCGAGCGAAGAACTCGAATCGGTACTGCACCGGACTCTGGGTGTGCCGATTTTTCAGGAACAGGTAATGCAAATTGCCATCGTCGCCGCCGGCTTTACTCCGGGAGAGGCCGATCAGCTGCGTCGCAGCATGGCCGCCTGGAAACGGCGAGGAGGACTCGGTCGTTTTGAACAAAAACTCATTCAGGGCATGCTTCAAAATGGCTATGAACAGCGTTTTGCCGAACAGGTCTTCAATCAGATTAAGGGATTCGGAGACTACGGTTTCCCCGAGTCCCATTCTGCCAGTTTCGCACTGATCGCCTACGTCTCCTCCTGGTTGAAGTGTCATCAACCGGCGGCTTTTTACTGCGGCCTGCTCAACAGTCAGCCGATGGGGTTTTATCGCCCGGCGCAACTGGTCAACGACGCCCGACATCACCGCATCGATGTACGTCCTGTAGACATCAACCAGAGCGACTGGGATTGCAGTCTGCAGCCCCGACGCATCGGTCAACCGGCCCTGCGACTGGGTTTGCGTATGGTCAAGGGTCTCAGTCAGGAAGACGCCCTCGCTATTGTCAGCGCCCGTAAACAGGGACCGTTTCAGACCCTGCAGTCGCTGGTGCAACGCAGTGGCATCAACAAAAAATCCCTCGCGGCACTGGCTGCTGCGGATGCCTTTCGTCCCATCAATGGCAATCGGCACCGTGCGTACTGGGATGTTGCCGGTGTCGAAGAATCCACCCCGGTATTTCCCAATCCGAAGTTTGCGGAGGCGACTCCCATGCTGAACCGGCCCAGTGAATGGCAACAAACCCTGGCGGATTATGAAAGCACCGGTCTGACATTGAACCAACACCCCCTTGCGCTGTTACGTGAACAGTTCAATCCGATGGGAGTCTGTCCGGCAGACAGTCTGGGGACCATCCGCAATGGAGACCGTATTCGGGTCGCCGGACTGGTCATTAACCGGCAGCGTCCAATGACCGCTTCGGGAGTGGTGTTCACCACACTTGAAGATGAAACCGGACAATCCAACATCATCATCTGGCCAAAAATCGTTCACCACCAGCGACGCGTGCTGTTGCGGGCAAAACTGCTGATGGTGACCGGAAAACTACAGATCGAAAGCAATGTCATCCATATCATTGCCGAACGCTTACACGACTGCAGTTACATGGTTCAGGACCTTTGCAGTCGCTCAAGAGATTTTCACTAAACCGCCGTGAAACTCTTCAGAGATTCATAGTTTTGTGTGTGTTTTTGCCTCTTGGCGCATGTATTTCACCGTCTGTTCCAACGCTACCCCGGGGTATCGAACGAAATGACGGTGAATATCTTACTTATTGGGCACTGATCGACACCGTTCAGAAACCAGAATTCGTTCGGTCGCAAGCAGCCATGTTCATCGGGCGTTCCGTGACCCCGTGGATCGACCTGTTTGCTATCGCAACTCTACAGTGACACCAGATTTCTGACACGCTAATCCGTTGAACCAAAATCCCTTTCAACAATCGTAACAGCCGTTTGGCACTCTACTCCATCACTCCAGCGCGCTATGAACACCGCGGGACCCAGCGTGATCACGTCCATCGAATTTGACTCATAAGTGGGTCCACTGGATGTTGAATGGTACACCGCGTAAGACTGACCGAGAATGGTCTCACAAGCACTGCAATCAAATGATCCGGCACCAAACAGAGACTGGTCGCTGACAAATTCAACGCCGTTTTGAACAACGGAGTATCTCACCGTCACGCCTATCGCGTCGGTATCGTTTCGGGCTGACACCACTCTCGCCGACAACACGTTTGTTTCCAGCATCTTCAGCTGCCCATTGAACTGCGCCTGCACTCCGGAAACACCGAAAGGTATCGAGTTTGTGCCCACCTGGCAGGCCATCGGATCGGGCGTCGTAGTGCCCGCGCCTTCGTCGCCACCAGTGGCTGTTGTGAGAGCGTGTGACGGCAGAATCACCGAATTCACCACCGGCTTCGACCATTGGTATGGCATCTCCATCGCAGAGGCACCACCAACTGCCCCGATTTGAATAAAATGCCGACGTGTCAATACGCGCTTAGTATTCTTATTCATATTCTCAATCTACATGTTTTGGTTGGGTTAAGTGGCAGGCAATCCGCCCTAAAAATTAAATCATCCTCTGCGAATCAAAACGCCGGGATACCGTCTTTCACCTTAAATTTGGTTTTCTTTCCACCATTCGGTCGAATGCGAATTCCGCGATACTTCTTTTTCTTTTTCTGGATGACGCTGCAGCGCTCACCCATTTCAGTTCCGGCCCCGGCGCAAACCATGGTCCCGGCTTCCTCATCCTCAGTAATCGTCCAGTCTTCCAACAGTTCCAGATCATCGGCAACGACTTTCCGCCGCCCGTCGGCGCTCCAGAAAATCTTAAACTTCTTGCCGATCCAGGTTTTATCGCTGATCACCTCACGCAGTTGCTGTTCGTCAAGATTTTCCCATCCCGCCCAGGAAGTAGATGGCAAAGTGAGCAGGGTCAAAGCGATAGCACTAAACATACCGAGGAATACTTTTGATTGAATCATGGGCTTACATCCGGTTCCGGTGGTGTACATTCTAAAATCGTGGTCGTGCGACAACTAAATGCATGCAATTGCCTGAATTATGAATGAGTTCACCCATAATTCATCACCCAAATGGGTGAATTTGGCTGGAATATCTTCGCGGAAGTACCCGTCATAATCATGGTGATTTACTCTAGCTTCCTGAAAATCCTGAGCACTGTGCCATCAGGTATTTGTTTGCCTGGGCAATGCGTCCGGTGAAAAATCTAAATCCCGTTGAAATCTCACAAGAGATCAGTCCATAGCGTAAAAGGCTTTGATAAACCCAGCTCGTCTCCCAACATTTTCTTACTGGTTGCTCGGACTGATCTGGGGCAGTAACTTCATCTACATGAAATGGGCGACGAATGTAGTCAGCCCGTCACAAACGGTCTTGCTCCGGGTGTTTTTCGGGCTCTTGCCAATTGCTGTGTACGCCTATCAGAAAAAGGCGTTTGACCGGAGTCACAGCAAGCACTTCCTTCATTTGTTGATCATGGCACTTGTTGGCACCATTGCGTATTACTACGGTTTTGCACGATCCGCCTCCATGCTTCAATCCAGTGTAGTTGGAGGACTCAGTGGCTTGACCCCCATCCTGACCTTTCTTATTGCGCTGATATTACTTAACGACGAATCGACGCACCCGGTGCGAATTGCAGGAATTGCAATCGGATTTATCGGCGTACTATTGATTGCGCAACCGCAAACCAACGATTTGTTGAACGCCAGTGCAATGGGTACCCTCTACGCTGTGATTGGATCGGTGGGAGTAGGCGCATCGTTTGTCTATGCGAAAAAATTCATACTTCCACTCAACATACCGACTTCAGCACTCATCACCTATCAGCTGACGCTAAGCCTGATCATTCTAGCTGTGTTCACAGACCTGGACGGGATACAGCATCTGACAACAGACTACAGAGCACTGGCTGGGCTCGTCATTGGTCTGGGGGTTCTGGGTACCGGAATCGCCTATATTCTCTACTACCACGTAGTACAAAAAATGGGGGCCGTCTCAGCGGCCTCCGTCGCGTATCTTCCCCCAATCGTTGCTGTATTCATCGGCGTATTCATTGTGGGGGAAGAAATTGACCCATTGGAATACTGCGCGATCGCACTGGTTTTTATCGGTTTACTTCTCGTGAACCAGCGCTCAGGAACGCCGAAAACCTGATCGTTCCAATCTGACCCCAGGTCGGTCGGTACTACTCCGGATACGCGGTTGCCTCAAACATCAGGTTAAAGTCTATTGAATCCGACAAATCAAGCGGCGATGAAAACGAATCACGCCGATAAATCGTACCCGAGATCATTCCTGCAACCTCGATCGTTTCAGTTGTGACGTTCACCATAGACAGGCTGATTGACAGGCCGGCCCCGCTGTTGTCCTCATAAAATGGCGTCAGGCCATTTGTCGGCAGATAGGTCACTGACGGGTCCACAGCGCTGTTGCCATTGAGGTCGAACACAATGCTCAGGCTGTCCATCAGCACAAGGCTCGCGGTCAGATGCCCCTGCAACGTGACTGTCGTCACGTTAAAAATTTCACTGAAACTACTGGTGGATGATCCCCCTTGTCGAAACGTGACCCAGTCTCCCTGGCCCCCGTTAAAAGAGCCGGATATCCGACCTGTTATATCACCGCCTCCGCTGCCCCCTGATGGCACCGTGAGCGATGACTGAGCGTGGGCGGGAAGCAGCGCAGTGTTGACCACCGGCTTTACCCAGATTGCGGGTACAGCAGCCAGCGCCGTCGTTGCCATGATTTTTTGTAAAAGCCGTCGTTTTCCTGTCTCAGCAGTCATTGCGTTACCTTTCTCGTTGGTTGTTATTCAACAAAGAATCTAGGTCAACACGATCGCTTTTCACAACTATGGATTTCCATAGTTGTGACTCATCTCAGCGGCCTTGAATCCGGGACATTGATTTTTTTGAAGTTGTCGAGGCGACGTTTAGTTCACTTCAATAATGCCCTTTATCACGGCGCGGGCAATCGCCTGTTCCCGCGTCGTTGAATTCAGGAATTTTTTGGCGAGGTTTATGTGGTGCTCAACAGTTACCGGCTGTATCTCGAGTTCACTCGCGATCTCCTTCGTCCGGCGACCTTTGGACAACAGCGTCAGACATTCGATTTGTCGTTCGCTGAGTGTTTGCTCCTGATACTCTTTGACTTCTTCCTGATCCCGTCCTGTGAGCAGCGTAATGCGCTCGTGGGCGTGCAGCGACAGTAGTCTGAGTTGTCGCGAGCGACTTTTGTACATACTCTCGAAGTCATTTCGAGACAGCGTTGTACCCAGATTCCAGCCGCCAAAGTCCGGGCCCAGCCCGCGCCGTCTGACAATGCAGCTGGTTCCAGAGCGGAAGCCGGTCTCCGCCGCCTCTGTTATCAGCCCACGTTCTTTTTCATTGAGATACGTGTAATCCGGCAGATACTCTACGCCGGTTCGAACCGGTTCATAGGTTTGACAGCAATAGGTAAAAAACGGGTCAAATGCCGCGTACCCTTCGCGTTGATACTTCTCAACCCACCACCCGGGCATGGTGGTCAGTAATATCGTATCTTCCGGGGTGTTCAGGTAACCGCGACAGTAGACATAAAGCAAGTGTGTGATCTGGAGTTGATGAAACGCCTCAACAGTGACGCCCCACAAATCCTCCACAGAACCCGCCTGTCTCTGTTGCACCAGATATTTTGAAATTCCTGTCTGTCCCACCATTCATCCCGATTGTTGTTGTTCAAGCAATGTCAGGGACCCGAATGACGAGACGCTCGGCGTCACATAGTCCCGATAATTTTTCCGAGAATACTCTGATATCGCGCATCACACTAAGCGCTGCTGTCTCAGATTTGACTACGCGATACGATCCCCTTCAGCATTTTTCATTCTACTGTATCCGAACAAAACTTCAATCAATCCTGCTGTGATAATCGCGATCCCACCCACCCACTGAATCAGCACCATCCGTTCCTCCGGCACCAGGACCGTAGCACTGACAATGGCAACAATGACTTCCGACATGGTTAGAATCCCGACCCGGCCCGGGAACAGAATCTGTGATCCGCGAAAGATGATGCAAAAGCACGGGAGCAGAACACAGACAGACCAGAATGCAGCCACAGCAAATGAGCTCTGAAGCATCGACACTTCTGGCAGCGGATCATTGTTGACTGCGCCGGCGAAAATAAATGAGAAAATCGTTGTAAACACAAAAATAAACGCCGTCAGCGGAAGTATGGGGATATTTGGCCACCGATTCAGCGCAGCGACTGCGACGGCCCAAAATATACCTGACAGCAAACTGTAGAGATCGCCTATGTTTGGCGGAACGCCCTGTAAGCCGCTGTTTACCAACAGCAGATATAACCCGACAAACGCAATAGCGATCGCAACTACTCGTGCGATCGTCAGTTTCTCGGATAACCACAGAACTCCCAGTAACGTGGACCAAACCGGTGTCAGGTAGTAAAGCATTGTCGCCCGGATAATGGTCGTTTCAACAAGGCCATTGGCGTATAGCGTGAACGCAGCCCCGATCATTGACGCCGCAAAAACAGTTGGCCACATCACGTGTCGAAGCCCCGCGCGGAAAAACACAAACAGGGGTCCGAGAATCAACAGCGGACAGGCGTTAAAGTACACAACGGCCCAGGAACCGGTCATGCCACTGCTCTCAATTTCACGCAGCGGATACCAGTACAGACCCCACGCGGCGGCGCCGAGAGCAACGGCGGCGCTTAGCCAGTTTTCCGAAAAGGTTCTACCGAAAAAAATTTAGATAACCTCGGGATGATTCATAAAGACGCGCACATTCTGCAGAAGTCCGGAGTCAGTCCTTGGGGTATCGAATCGCGACGATCAATTCTGCTAGCTGAGTTCATGTCCAAAGGTGAGCTTGTTGCCATCCGGATCAACAACCGAGAACTCCCGCATACCCCAGGTCTGATCGACCGGAGCAATTCTGAGACCCGCGCCCGAACAGGGCATATTGATATCCAGACCGTTTTCCGTGAAGCCTGCGTACAACTTATCAATATCGTCAACCCGAACGTAAAAGAGACCGCCAAAACATCCGTCACCGGCGTGTGAAGACAGGTGAACACAGTCCCCTTCTCGCTCCAGACAAGCATACTTGGACATAAACGCCGACGGATCCGGATCGGGTGCCACTAAAACGCCGAAATCGAGGATTTGGGTATAAAACTCGATTGACGCTGAGATATCACTGCACTTTATGGTGGGCTCGATGCTCAAAAGAAAAACTCTCTAAAGTGTGTCGGTAGACATTTTAAAAAAATTGTTGGAAATACACTTTCATTTTTCGGAATGAAGTCCAATCGTATTCCCTTCGGTATCGATGATGTGGGCGCAAAATCCATATTCGCCTATAGACATCTTGGAAGTCTGTACTGTCCCCCCTGCACTATCGGCACGCGCCTCTTCAATAGCGCAGTCATCACATTGAAAATACACCATGGTACCGCCAGCACCCGGTGCAAACCCCTCCATTGCAACCAGAGCACCCGCCGATCCATAGCGCTCAAAGTCTGACGGGAACGCGCACATTTCGACACCCGATTCCGTTGGGTCTGTCATCGGTTGAAGTTCAACATTAAACAGACTTTCATAAAATGCTTTCGCACGCGACATGTCGGCGACATAAATTTCAAACCAACCGCAGGGATTATTCATAACCAGTCTCCAGATTTTTCTCTGATCAAATAAACTCTCGATGCACCCGTGGATGCCACCCAATAAACTCATTGTTGATGGACAAGTATAACGTCCGTTTGGGGCTGAACGAATATCTGCAGCTGTTGACTTCATTTTTACTCGCGATAGGATTGAACCATGAGTCTACCCGCCTCTCGCAAGCTGAATTTCAGTGAGATACCCGTCATCAGTCTGGGTGGGCTGTCAGATGCCAACCGCAAATCTGTAGTTGAGCAAATCGACCACGCCTGTTGCCACGTCGGATTCTTTTATATCGTCGATCATGGTTTTGACGGCCATCTGACGTCGGAGCTTTTGGATCAGGCGCAGCGTTTTTTCAGTCGACCTGAGACCGAGAAACGTGCACTTGGCCTGCACCCCTCAATGCGCGGATACCTGCCAATCTTTTACAAGAGCAAGATCACCGACACGTTCTCTGGCACAAGTCATCAGGAGGGATTCTGGATCGGTCACGATTGCGTGGACGCCCCCCAGCACCCGTTGGAAAGTCTGAATCGCTGGCCAGAAAATTCCGACGATTTTCGCATCGCAATGACCGCTTACCTGCAGGCGGTTGAACAGCTTGCAGAGACATTAGGAAATTGTTTCTTTGAGGCGCTGGGTCAAAGCAGAAATTTCTACCGAACACAGTTTTCAAGACCCACGTCCAGACTGAAACTCAATCACTACCCACCACAGGACAACCCTCAGCGGGAAGACAATATCGGTGTCGTGCCACACACTGACTCCGGTGGATTCACAATCTTGTGGCAGGACTCAAATGGCGGGCTCGAAGTACAGTCCAAAGAGGGAGAATGGGTCGTCGCCCCACCGATAGAGCACAGCTTCGTGGTCAATATTGGCGATATCCTGAAGTACTGGAGCAACGGTCGATATTCATCTACTCATCATCGAGTCGTGAATCGATACGGAGTGGATCGATTTTCAATCCCCTACTTCGTCAATCCAAACGCGCACACAAAAATCTCGGCACTGGACGGCTCATTTGACTTCGAACCCTTCGACTATGGCGACTATCAGTCTGGCAAGTGGCGCGACTTCTTTCCGGTTGATCAGTCAAATTAAAACGGCGTCTGATCCTGCCATTCCTGATGGCTGGCTAATCGAATACGAGCAACATAATCCGACCGCAACAGCTCAAATACTCGCAGCGACTCTTCACGCAAAAATGATTGCCATGCGCTGACAGTTTTTTCAATTTCTCCACGTTGCGCGAGTTCATGTGAAAGCCAAAGCTTCAGATTTTGAACAACATCAGAACGTTCCACTTCAGCATGGCCGCGCGGAATCAATACCAGTCCAAAAAGATCAGAGCCCATAAAACAATGCACTGCTTCAAGTGTCGGGTGGCGGGTGTATCGGGTTTATTTCTGGGTAAAATCATTATTCGCAGCGCTGCGCACAATCGCAATGCTTGTTGTGGAGGCGAAAATTTCTTCGGACCATACCATTAACTAAATCGAATGCCGAAAACCCAGGGTTCCCACACGCTCCTACGTCAGACAAAACTCTGGGGTACTATCGAGGCTCCTGCAGCCGTGCACCAGTTACTGTCGTGGACCTGATCAATCTCATCTCAATTATTCTCTGTCTATCGGCGCTGTTCGCGTATCTGAACTTTCGATTTGTCGGTTTGCCCACAACTATCGGTGTCATGCTGATTGCGCTCGCACTTTCGCTTTTACTAATTGTCGCAGGCATTTTCGGTGTATCCGGCATCCGTGAATATGCTGCGTCACTGCTGTCACAAATCGATTTCAACAAAGCACTGATGGACGGCATGCTGAGTCTCCTTCTGTTCGCCGGCGCGCTGCACGTCAGCACAAAAGACCTGGAAAAGATGAAATGGACTATTGGGTCTCTGGCAACAGTAGGGGTCGTGATATCCACATTCCTGACCGGAACGTTGATCTATTTTCTTCTGGGAATTTTAAATGTCGAGATCCACTATATGTACTGCCTGCTATTCGGCGCACTGATCTCACCCACCGACCCTATTGCGGTTCTCTCAACTCTGAAGCAGGCGGGCATTGCCAAATCTCTGGAAACCAAAATTGCAGGAGAATCGCTGTTTAATGACGGCGTTGGTGTCGTTGTTTACGTTGTAATTCTCGGCATCGTGGTGTATCCGGAAAATGCGAGCGTCTCACACACTGCTCTTGTTTTTGCGCAGGAAGCTGTCGGCGGTATTGTTTTCGGATACCTGCTGGGAATGGCCGGCATATATCTTTTAAAAACCGTCGACAACTATCAGGTTGAGGCGCTGATCACGCTTGCACTTGTCATCGGTGGCTACACACTGGCGCTGGCCCTGCATACATCCGGGCCGATCGCCGTGGTCATAATGGGGCTGATCATCGGTAACCGCGGCCGCGCACAGGCGATGTCTGAACTGACCCGGGAACGCCTGGACAACTTCTGGGAACTGCTGGATGAAATGCTCAACATTGTTCTGTTTGTACTGATCGGTCTCGAGGTGCTCATTCTTCAATTCCAACCCGCCTACTTAATCGCTGGCGTCCTCGCAATCCCTGTGGTCCTTGGAACACGATTGGTCAGTGTTGGAATACCGATTACGGTTCTGCGCGCTTTGGGAACTCGAGATTTTTCTGACCACGTTATTAAAATTCTGACCTGGGGTGGCATACGAGGTGGCATATCGGTTGCTTTGGCACTCAGCCTGCCGGAGGGCCCGGAACGCGCCGCCTTTCTGCTGATGACATACTGCATTGTTATATTCTCGATCACCGTGCAGGGTCTAACCATCGGTCGCGTTGCCAGGAAACTGAGCAACTAGAAATCTATGACGGGTTGCGACCGAAAACTCAACGGTACTATTGAACATCGAACTTAATCTCCACCTTTTTCAGAACTTGTCCATCCGTACAATCAACTCATCATGAAAGCACACGGCCTAAATCCAAGAATACGTAAGTCCCCTTTCTTTGCTTCGTCTGTCAAGTACGGCGCGACTGAATTTCACCCGTATAACGGCATGTGGATGCCGGTTGGCTATGACACCCCGGTCAACGAGTACTGGAACACGATTGAACGCGCGGGATTGTGGGATGTAGCCGTGCAACGTTGTGTGCAGATCAAGGGACCGGACGCGGAAGCTTTTACCAATCTGCTGACACCGAGGGATGTCAGAAAGGTATCTGTGGGTCAGTGCCGTTACCTCATAATGACCAACCAGGACGGCGGCATACTCAATGATCCGGTAATGCTGCGAATGGCAGACGATTGTTTCTGGCTATCAACGGCTGATGCCGATATGTATCTGTGGGCGAAAGGTGTCTCTGCCTACTCCAGTCACAATATCGAAGTCTCTACGCCCCACGTTTATCCGCTGCAAATTCAGGGTCCGCTGTCGCCAACCATTGTAGCTTCGGTATTTGGTGACGATATCTATGATCTAAAGTATTACCACTGGATGAACGCATCAGTACAGGGTATCGACGTTGTCATTTCCCGTACCGGATTCAGTTCCGAAGTCGGCTTTGAGGTTTACCTGCTCGGTTACGAGCGCGGTGATGAACTTTGGGAAATCATCATGAAAACAGGCCAGCCACTTGGTCTGGCACCCGGTTCGCCGAATCGTATCCGCAGAATTGAAGGCGGTGTTCTGGACTACGGCAGTGACATGACAGCGGAGGAAAATCCGCTCGAAACCGGCATGGAACGTTTGATAAATTTTGACAAAGCAGACTTTCTCGGCAAACGCGCACTCGAATCGATTCAAGATAAAGGCATCAGTCGAAAAACTACCGGCGTATTCTTTGACGGTCAACCGTTTGAGAAGAACAACGAGCATCGGTGGACCGTAACCTGCGATGGAGCGAACGTCGGTGTCATCACTTCAGCTGTCCATTCACCCAGACTCGACCGCAATATCGGATTTGGCTTAATCGATGTGCCGTATTGCGAACCCGGCACCCTGCTGCGCGCTCAGACTACGGAAGGAGAGCGAGCAGTCGAGACCACCACATTGCCGTTTATCGACCCCGAAAAGAGAATACCGCGTGCGGATCTCCGAAAAACCTGATGTGTTTGATCCCAGACTCTAAAGATCGCGAACGGCAACGACAGTAATTTCAATCAGCCAGTGGCCGCCCAGCCCCACACCGACACAGGCCCGGTGCGGCCAGGCGTCGGGATCGGGTCCTATCCACTGAGTCCAGACCTCATCCATCATCGGTTTGTCTTCGATATCGGCAAGAAAAATCTGCGCGGACACAATCCTGCTTTTATCTGAGTGCTGTTCTCTCAGGTCATTATCAAGATTTGCCAGCGCCTGTTTTGTCTGATCCACGATATCTAGAGATTCATTCGTTGCAGTGGCTACGACCCACACGAGGTCCTTATAAGCTGACGATACGCTGCGACCTGTTGGCGCTCCACCGCGGACACGGTGTATAACTCTACTGTCCATGTTGTCTCCGTCAGCCTGATGTGATTCGCTCATTGTACTGAGGCAGGTCGTCCACTATGTCGTACCAGGCTGCTTTGGAACCTGCATAAATATGTGCGGTTGGACGCACCCCCGGCTCTCCGTCAACGCTGCCAAGAACAAGTGAGGTTACCTGACCGCCATAGGTTCCTGCCACTGTAGAACCGCATCTTGAACAAAAACACCAGCCCGCGGTGGACGGCATCTCATACACCCGAATACAGTCCTCCCCGGCGTCCCATTTAAAGTGTTTCGGATTCAGGTCGGCATAGGTAGCGAACGCCGCCCCATGCTGCTTGCGACATAGTGAGCAGTGACAATGATCGGCGTCCGAGAGTGCCCCGTCCACCGAATAGCGAACATATCCACACAGACAACTACCTTTGATAGTCATAATGGAACCTGCCTTTTAGTGAGTACTGAACAATCAATGCTAGCACTTACCGTCGGTCCAAAGAGCAAGCGTAAACCCGCCTCTTGTCCGGACTCAATTTTTCAATAACTCAACACTTTTAGTCAAAAAATTCATTCAAAGCTTTGTAGTCATTCGGGTAGACATCAGTTTTTACAACGTCAACCAGTCTTTCTTCGACAAAACAATGATATTCCGGCACACTGCCGTTACGCAGAATGGCAGGCTGATCGTCGATAACAGATCGAGCGACATCCTCTCGTATCAATCTGTTTTTGCAACCCGCCAGTGGCAATTCTTTTTCTGCCAGATACTGATCAAGTCGCTCAATATTAACAATCCGGTCATAAGCGGACACGTCAAGTTCTAAGGTTTGCGGCACAAGATGGTGCTGATAGTTCGTCTCCGATAGCTGCGCCATGATTTCAATGAAACCGGAAAACAAAGATTCGCCCAAATGAATGGATTTATCACTGTCCGCATGAATCCATTCCTCGTTGTCTTGATTACCCGGGTCAATAACAATCCGTGAGAAAAATGAAACCAGCCTGCGACAAGGATCTCTGACAATAAGTACTTTTTCATATCCTTTGAAACGCGACGAGAAAACTTCATGAGGAGGTACTCTCTGGTACGACTCTTTGCCAAGTTAATTCATAACCCATTGCCGAACAGTCGAACAACCACATTTAGGCTGGATCGAAAAAATGAGCCTGTCTACGGATATCACAAAGTTGTAAAACGACGTATGTATTCTTGAGATAGAGATCTGTTTTGACAGAGCCTGAGAATGACTTATCCACCGTCTGCCCGGAGGTTTAGCTGTCCGTCTGAATTGGCGTTGGCTCTATCGGGACGTCATTAACAAAATGTTCCCACCGTGCCTGATCTTTTCGTGCTTCGCCATCGGGCGTTTGTCTACCGTTCTGTAGCCGTGTTTCTCGTACAACTTCACCGCACCCAGATTTTCCTCAAGACAATACAAACTTTTGGTTTCAAAACCTTCGCTTGACGCCAGCTTATGAAAGTGTGTCAAAAGCCGTGAGGCCAGACCCTGTCGAAGACATTCGGCATTCACCGCCAGTACGTGCAGGTAGTAGGTTCCCTTTGCCGGCATCTCATCAAATGGCTCCTCGAGGTAGTAACGATCTCTGGGAATAAGCGGATTGTAATCAAACGATAAAAAGGTATCCCAGGGAAAGCTCTGCATACCGGCTACCACGCCTTCATCTGTCTCGATCACGCAGTACGTCCTGTAACTCTCGTAAGAACCCGGATCTTTCATTTCGTTACAGATAATGTCTTCAACAGACTGTTCCAGACCTTCGTACAACGCTTCATTGATGCCGTCTTGTGCTTCAAGCCTGAATCGCGTGAGATCAGGAATGTCTCTTTCCTCAGCCGGTCTTACTTTCAGCACGCTGTTCATTCTTGTAGCTGTCGTTCTGTCTGGGTTCACTATGAGCACTTCACGACGATACCTACCTCGATCATCACTATTAACCTGATCGGGTTCAACGATCACGTCGGTTACAGCCCTATAGTACCTTCTATTGTCTGTGGAAGTTCTGACGTGAAACAAAGCAACAGTCAGATCCGCAAACTAACCGAACGACACAAAATGCACCTTTTCACACGAGTCTGAATTGCAGACTGCTTTGTCAGACGTAACAGTATAGAATGCACGGGCCTGATCATCCGGTGCCCGAGGGGGGCGCGGATTCACTTCCGAATTCCTTAGCCGTCCAGCGACCATACGGCCGACCCTTTACTCGAGGTACATTACCAATGAAATACAAATATGCCCTCTTACTGACAGGTATTCTGATGCTCGGTGGGTGCGAGTTTCCCGACAAGGAAAAAATGAACAGTCAGCTGGTTCAGAGTGGCATGGCGGCAGCTGATGCAGAATGCTATTCGAACCTGCTTGCCGACGCAATTGACGCCAAGGTCTACAACGAGATTGCTCTGAATATGAGCCTTGGCGAAACCGAGAAATCGGCGGTCAATCGGGCGAGAAGAAAATATGGAGCCGAATTCAAGGCACCTTTGGAGAAAGCCCGAAAAGACTGTACGGGATAAATCGAGTCGCAGTTCTCTGCTCAGATCCTCTGTGTAAACTCGCGACGCACGACTCCATAATACCATTGGAGATTCACAACCGGATTAGTAGTCGCACTGAACTACGATATTCGCATAAAGCCCGCAATTGAGAGGCCGGTGACGGTAATCACCTCGCCTCTGCAAACAGCCGTGCGCTACTTACACTCGTCCAGTTCTTGTCGCGCGCAAGATACCGAACTCCGATACAAAAATCAGTCCTCTCGTATCAAACTGCTGTGCGCTGTCACGGTTGTCCATTCTTTGTGTGCTGTTTTCACTATCGGTTAGCAAATATATCGTCACCCGATTGGGATCACTTGCACCAGTTTTTCTCATGAAGACAAAGATTCCCGAAGAATGGTTTGGTGTCTACGTGTCCCCTTGTGGGGAAGAATGTCTTGGCGGAGTCACCCACCAACTTCAAGCAAGGGAAGGTCAGCACCTTCCAAGGGTCAGAAAGGACCAGATTATTTACATACCTCCAATGCCGCAATGTTCCTGTGGAACGTACCGCGTTAGGGGGTGTGAGGCATGTTGGCCAAGTTCAACAAATTCTACAAAAACGCAGCACGCCACTGGAATGAGTGAGGGTCTACTGGAGAAGCATGTCAGTGTGTCGGTGAGCTCTTTGGTGGTGAGATGCAGCTAAATGAAGATGTCGCACACAAATCGAATGAGGCTAGTGTCGTGACTGAACCTCTAGGTTTGACGGATGTTGGGACTAGGACTAACCAGGATGAGTCGTCGGACTGGTCATCGGCGGCGGAATTTCTAC
>JBCCGE010000039.1:0-29531 GCA_039029455.1 Pseudomonadota bacterium
GAAAGAGCGGACGAATTTCGAGCGGAAGGTGATAGTAGATTTGGTGTCAGCTATACGAGTTCGCATACCTGGTATAGGAGGTTAATTCTGATGGATAGTTGTAATCACGCTTTTCTGGAAACGAGGGAATGTGAGGGTCAGAGTAGCTAACATCCGCACCCAATCTGACGAGCTGATCGTAAATATAGATTGCGGGTGACTCCCTTGAGTCATCAACATCTTTTTTATATGACAACCCCAGAATTAAAATTTTGGAACCATTGATTGCAACTCCTGCATCATTCAGAGCCAACACAACCTTTTCCAAAACGTACTTGGGCATCTGTGAATTTATGGTGCCTGCGAGCTCAATAAAGGCAGTGTCTATTCCCATGGATCTCGCTTTCCATGTCAGGTAGAACGGGTCAATCGGAATGCAATGCCCCCCCAGACCGGGTCCCGGGTAAAATGGAACAAACCCAAATGGTTTAGTTGATGCTGCATCGATCACCTCGTAGATATCGATATCCATTTTATCTGCCACGACCTTTAGCTCATTAACCAGACCAATGTTTACAGCTCGATAAATATTTTCCAAAAGCTTTGTCATCTCGGCCGCACGTGCGGAACTCACGGACACTACCTGGTCAATGACTTGTTCGTACAGAGCTACTCCAACCTCAAGGCAATCCTCTGTAACTCCGCCACATACTTTTGGAATTGTTTGCGTGGAGAATTTTAGATTTCCAGGGTCTTCTCTCTCCGGTGAGTACACTGCGAAGATATTATTCCCAACTTCTAAAGATACTTTTTCAAGTCTGGGAGTCAACTCATCATCTGTAGTTCCTGGATAGGTGGTGCTTTCCAAACAGATAACTTGTCCCTTGCGCGCGAAGGGCACAATTGCATCTATAGTGCCGATTACAAAGCTGAGATCCGGATCACGATGTTTTCCCAAAGGCGTAGGCACACAGATGATCAGGCAGTCTGCGCTCTTGGTCTCAGAAAAATTAGTCGTTGCGCGAAAGCCTCTTTGAAGAGCCGGTTTTATTTGGTCTGGTCCAATTCTTTCAATGTAGCTCGAACCGCTATTCAGTTGTTCTACTTTGCCAGAATCAATATCAAACCCTATCACCTTAAAACCAGCTTCGGCAAACCGAAGAGCCAGTGGCAAACCTACGTAGCCAAGCCCATAGATGCCGATGACAGCATTCTTATCCCGGATTTTATTCGTAAGTAACGTCTTGTGATTCATTGCGTGACCCCGTAGTAGTCACGATACCAGTTCGCGAATCGATCGAGTCCGGTTTGTATATCCGTTTCTGGTTGATAATCGAATTGGTTGTGCATAAACTGCATTTCGGCATTGGTCGTATAAACATCACCTGGCTGCATTGGGAGCATGTCGTATTCGGCTTTAAAACCCAGAGCTTTTTCCAGAGCTTTGACGTAGTCCATAAGATCAATTCGATCACCATTTCCGATATTGTATAGCCGATAGGGAGCGTTACTGATTGAGGGATCGGGGTGATGTGAGTCGAACTTTTGCTCCGGGACGGCGGGCCGATCCATAACCCGAATTACCCCTTCGACAATGTCATCAATATACGTAAAGTCACGACTTAGTTTGCCGTGGTTATAAATAGGAATAGGCTGCCCACTCAGGATCAACCTGGTGAACTTAAAAAACGCCATATCGGGACGTCCCCAGGGACCGTAGACTGTGAAAAATCTAAGGCCGGTGCAGGGAAGTTTATAAAGGTGCGCGTATGTGTGCGCCATCAGTTCATTGGCTTTCTTGGTTGCAGCATAAAGTGAGACCGGATGATTGACTGGGTCCGATTCTGCAAACGGAACTTTGCTGTTGCCACCGTATACTGAGCTGCTGGATGCATACACCAGGTGCTTTATGTCACCGTGCCTGCATCCCTCAAGAATATTGCCAAAGCCCACAAGGTTCGCGTCGACATATGCTGCAGGATTTTCGATGGAATAACGAACGCCGGCCTGAGCCGCCAGATTCACTACGCAGTCGAATTCACAGTCAGTAAAAAGTCGCTCCATGGCTGCGCGGTCCGCGATATCGACTTTGTCGAAAGTGAACTCATCGTGTCCGATCAGGCGTTGCAGCCGTGCCTCCTTAAGAGAGACTTCGTAATAATCGTTCAGATTATCTATTGCGTGGACAGAGTCGCCGCGCTCCAGCAGCCTGTGTCCGAGAGCTGCACCGATGAAGCCCGCGCCGCCTGTTATGAGCACTCGCATTGTCAGATTTCGTCTCGCAGGATTTGGATCATTACCGAGTCAGTCACGACCGTAATCGTCGTCGAAACGAACGATGTCGTCCTCTCCGAGATAGGCGCCCGTCTGGACTTCAATCAACTCCAGAGGAACTTTCCCCGGGTTTCTCAGGCGATGCTTCGCTCCGACAGGAATGTATGTGGATTCGTTTTCGGTAATAAGAAAGGTATCGTCTTCCAGCGTGACTTCAGCTGTTCCGGAGACTACGATCCAGTGCTCCGCCCGATGGACGTGCTTTTGCATAGAGGTTGCCTGGCCGCCTTTGATGGTTATCCGTTTCACCTGAAAGCGGGATCCTGTGTCGACACTGTCATAGTTTCCCCAGGGCCGGTAAACCTTACGGTGAAGCTGCGCCTCTGGCCGCTCTTCTCCCTCGAGAACTTCCACCAGTGTCTTAACTCCTTCTGATTGCTCTCTTGTAGTGACCATAACGGTGTCATGGGTTTCGGCAATAACGAGATTCTCTACACCGTACGCAGTAACCAACCGACTTTCTGAATGCAGGTAGCAATTTTTGCTGTCTACTGTCAGTCCGTCACCCACAACAACGTTGCCGCTGTTGTCCTGACGGCCTTCATTCCACAGAGCAGACCACGTACCGACGTCGCTCCACGCACTGCTGTATGGTATTACCGCACCACGATCGGTGTGCTCCATTACGGCGTAGTCAACCGAAATGTTTTTGCACCCGGCATAACTGTCCTTTCCGATGCGGGTAAAGTCGAGATCGTTGACGGCCTGATTAACAGCGGCTTTGCAGATTTCAACAATTCCGGGCTCGGTCTGTCCCAGTTCTCGAAGGTAGGTGGAGGCTTTCAGAACGAAAATACCGCTGTTCCAAAGATGATCAGCCGACTGATGAAGCTTTTCTGCTGTCTCTTGATCAGGTTTTTCGGTGAAGGTATCAATTTGAAAACCAGACTTGTCGATTGCCGAACCTTTTTTGATGTATCCATATCCAGTCGCAGGCATTGTGGTCTCGATGCCTAGCGTGACCAGATAGTCGTTCTGAGCCAACGCTACAGCCTTTTCCAATGCAACCGTCAGGTCGTCAGCACTGGCGAATACATGGTCCGCTGGCAGCACCATCATGACGGCGTCATCGTGGGCCTTCAGACTTTGCTGAGCTGCCAGCGCGATCGCAGGTGCGGTGTTGCGGCCGGCAGGTTCCAGCAGAATTCCGGTAGGCTCGATGCCCAGTTCCTGCAGTTGTTCGGCCACCATGAATCGGTGTTCCTCATTGCACACCACCAGCGGACTTGACACACCTTCCATGTCTTTAACGCGCATGGCGGTTGACTGAAACAAACTGAGATCGCCCATCAGTGAGATAAACTGTTTGGGTCGCATCGCTCGCGAGAGTGGCCACAGGCGCGTGCCGGAGCCACCTGACAACAGTATTGGAATAACGGTCATTTCAACTTAATCGAAGCACCCTGGCTGCTTTCGGCAACCGCGATAATTTAAAGAACGTTCAGTCTACCGCCTCGTGGCGGTTGAAACGAATTTCCCACCGTTCATCGTCGAGCGTTTTTTCTGCCTCAAAACCGTCCACCTGACCGGCGTTCAGCTGAATCGCCAACGTTTCGTTCATTATATAAGTTTGATGGACCTCCAGCGCTTTTATCACCCCATCGGAGCCGGAAACATCAAGAATTATTCGGTCTTCTATCTGAAGATCAGCGGATTTGCGCGCATCCTGCACCGTTCTGACAATTTCTCGCGCCAGACCTTCGATTCTCAAGTCCTCTGAGATGCTGGTATCGAGGGCGGCGAGGAAGCCGTCCTCTTCGGCGCTGGTATAACCTTCGGCCGATGAGGTCTGAACCTGTATGTCGTCGACATCAAATGCAACGCTCTGTCCGGCAACATTTATCTCAAACGTTTCACCTGCAGAGACCTTGCCTGCGACCCAGCTCGCATCAGCCTCAGCTAGAGTCTTCTTGATTTCCGGCATCAGCTTGCCGTAGCGCTTTCCGAGACGCGGGAAGTTTGGTTTGCAGCTGTAGCTGACGAGCTCTTCACTGCCGTCAAGCAGTTCGACTGTTTTGATATTCAATTCCTCCATTATCTGTGCCTGATGCCTTGTCACGGCGGTAGCCGCAGCAGAATCAGGCACACCGACCAGCAACTTCGACAGGGGTTGTCGGACCCGCACTCTGCTGTCTTCACGACAGGTTCTGCCAAGCCCAACGATCTTTTGCACAACATCCATTTCAAACACAAGTTCGTCATTCAGATTGGCAGCGTTGTACTCGGGCCAGTCCGACAAGTGAACGCTGTTCGGTTCGCCCGGATTGCCGCGACTTAGATTGGAGAACATGTTCTCCGAGAGAAATGGCATGAAGGGCGCGATGATCCTTGTTAACAGGATCAGGCACTCGTAAAGAGTGAGATAGGCGGCGTGTTTGTCATCCCCGTCGTCGCTTTTCCAGAATCGACGTCGATTTCGACGTACGTACCAGTTACTGAGCTGATCCACCAGCTTTTCAATTGCCTCTCCGGCACCTTTCGCATCGTAGGCATCGAGACATTCGGTAACTTCTTTTACCGTACCGTGCGTCAACGCCAGAATCCAGCGATCAATTTCCGGACGAGCAGCGGGCTCAATTTGCCGCGAAAGATCAACCTCGTCGAGGCGAGCGTAGAGGATAAAAAAGGCGTAGGTGTTCCAAAGCGTATTGACAAACGACGCCGCAACTTCCCTGACAATGTCCACGGAAATTCGCTTCTGAGCGTCGGGTGCCGTGCGCGCCAGGAACAACCAGCGCAGGGCGTCGACGCCGATGGAATCGAAAACGTCGTACGGATTAACGATATTGCCCTGTGACTTGGACATTTTCTTGCCGTGTTCATCGACGATATGGCTCAGACATACGCAATTTTCAAAAGCGACGCTGTCGTCGACCAGTGCAGCGATGGCGTGTAGGGTATAGAACCAACCCCGCGTCTGGTCAATCGCCTCGCAGATGTAGTTGGCCGGAAAATGTTTTTCAAAAATGTCCTGATTTTCGAACGGGTAGTGCCACTGGGCATAGCTCATCGCACCCGAATCAAACCAGCAATCGATAACTTCGGGTACGCGTCGGTATGTTCTTCCGTCTTTTTCAAAAGTGATGTCGTCGATCTGAGGGCGATGTAAGTCAATGTCGTCAAGACTGCGACCAGTTAACGATTCGAGTTCGGCGACGGATTCAATGCAGACAAAATCGCCCTCCTCGTCCGTCCAGACCGGCAGCGGTGTGCCCCAGAAGCGTTCGCGGGACAATGCCCAGTCGATATTGTTCTCAAGCCAGTTGCCGAATCTACCGTCGCGGATGGTCTGCGGAACCCAGTTCACGGTTTTATTGAGGTCTACCATCCGATCCTTTATCTCCGTGGTGCGGATGTACCAGGCTTCTTTCGCGTAGTAAATCAGCGGGTCGCCTGTTCGCCATCCAAACGGATAGTTGTGCAGAGTTTTCTCGTTTCGGAACATGATGCCGCGATCTTCCAGCAACTGGCTGATGACGGGATCGGCATCCTTAAAGAATTTACCCGCCACCGGCTCGACCTCGGCCTTGAAATAGCCGTCGAGCCCAACGCCGTGGATGACCGGGACGCCTTCTCGTTTGCCGAGTTCCAGATCATCGACACCGTATGCGGGTGCGGTATGTACGATACCGGTGCCGTCTTCCGTGCTGACAAAATCTGCCGACACCACGCGAAAGCAATTGGACGCGTCTTCGATTGGCAAATAGTCGAACAGACGCGTGTATCGGCTGCCGATGAGATCGGCACCTTTAACTGTTTTTGTCACCTTGGGAGGGTCATCACCGAACAGCGCTTCGATTCGTGCCTCAGCGAGAATCAGGGTTTCGTCGCGGTACTGAACATACGCGTAATCGACCTCGGGGCCCACCGCAAGCAGTAAGTTCGACGGCAGCGTCCAGGGAGTTGTTGTCCACACCAGAAACGATGTGCTTGCGTCGTCTGCAAGCGGGAACCGAACCGTAATCGACGGATCCTCAACCTCTTTGTAACCCTGAGCCACCTCGTGTGAGGACAATGTAGCGCCGATGCGTGGATCGTAGGGCACTACCTTGTTGCCTTTGTAAATCAGTCCTTTGTCCCAGATTCGTTTGAGTAGATGCCAGACCGATTCAATGTAGTCGTTGTCGAGCGTGTAATAGGCTTCATCAAGATTGACCCAATAACCCATTCGACGGGTCATTTCCTCCCATTCGCCGATGTAGGTCATCACCGATTCGCGACAGCGCCGGGTAAATTCGGCGACGCCAATCTGTTTTTCAATTTCTTTCTTATCGAATATGCCGAGCTCTTTTTCGATTTCGTGCTCTACCGGCAGGCCATGTGTGTCCCATCCTCCTTTCCGAGGGGCGTAATAGCCTCGCATTGTCTTGAACCGCGGATAGATATCTTTGAAAGTCCGCGCCAAAACATGATGAATTCCAGGCCTGCCGTTTGCAGTGGGCGGGCCCTCGTTGAAACTGAACCGGGGTTTGCCCTCGCTCTTTTGCAGAGTTTTTTCGAACGTATTGTTCTGCTCCCAAAAAGCCAGGATTTCCTGCTCAAGAGCAGGCCCGTTGTAGCGTCCGGTAACTTCTTTGAATGGCATTTTCTAAAATTCGCTTGATCAGTTTTCAGTCTGCATGTTGTCCGGGCACAAAAAACCCCGGAGGAAATCCCGCTGCCAAATTAACTAATCGGCAACGACATTTCCTCCGGGGCGATTGGAAACCGCGGTACCACCCGGCTTTTTGCATGATTCTCGCGAATCTGCACTCAGCAGGTGTCGTGCGTTTACGCTCAACACCCGTGCCCGATATCGGAGGCGTCCGGTCCGGTCTAATCGGCCACTGCGACACATTGTGCCCGTTGTGGACTTTCGGCGGACTGCTCGGGGATGATCTTCGTTATCGTAGTGATTCAGGGCTCGCACCGTCCCCTGATCGCTGGAAACACCGTTATCGAAAACTACTCGTTCCCGTCATCGCAACGTCAGTCGGAATGTAACGCCCGATGGCGTCAAGTGCAACTGGCGCTTTATCGGCTATCGGGATTTCAAATGGGCGACTGCGAGTACGACGAATGAAAGCAAAATCCCCACACCGAGCCCCGCAGTGTGTGCAGTATTGGCTACCTGAAGACCAAACAGCTTTTCCAGAATTCCGGTCCAGCAGATCACGAACCAGCCAACCATCAAATACACGATAGGCGGATTGAGCCGGACGCCAAACCGGCGATTGAACTGACCCTGAACCCAGACATAACCGAAAAGTGCGTACACCACACCTGACATTCCACCAAATACCGGGCCAGAGACGTGAAATTGGGTGAGATTCGACACAACCGCAGATATCAGAACCACGACACCGAGCCACAGGCTACCCTGTCTGGCTTCGATCAGTCGACCAAGCTCCCATGTCCAGAGCAGATTGAAGACAACGTGGAACAGGCCAAAATGCAGAAATATGGGGGTGACAAGTCGCCAGACCTCACCGCTTTTTATTTCCGGCAATGCGGGTTGCAGATACTCCGAGATCAACAGTGGCATCAGCACACCGCTTTCACTGAACAGATTCTGGGCTGCAAACACGAGTATGCTAATGCCGACTAGCGCCAGCGTCAGTGGAGGTCTGGCGGTCATTATTCCTCGATCATCTCGATACGATCACTTTCCCCCAGATTCACCAGAGTTCCGTCGAGCGTGGTGAAACTCCTGCCTTTGATGCTCTTGTGGCGGGCCTGATATGTGGTCGCAATTCCGGAGTCTGACATGACGCGAATATTGACGATTCGATTGTCGGACTGCCATTTGTAGATAAATATGGCCATCGATATTGCGATCAGCAGGGCGATCATGATGTAGGCTAAGGAACGGGTTGAAACAGCGGTTTCAGATTCCGTCGGCGGCTCGACGGGTTTTTTTGCACTCGCGGCAGGTGTGGACTTTGTTCGGAAATAGAAGCTCACACCAATGATCACCAACAGAGTGAACAGGACTTTGGTAATCATGTTGAAATTTTGTTTGCAAATTCACCCGGCGGCAGCTGCAGATAAAACTTTTTATCCACGAGCTTCTCACGAACTTCCTGAATATCGGCCTGAGCCAGTTGCTCTCTTTCACTGAGATCAATATCGACAACGTACTCAAGGTCACCCAGCATTGAGATCAGCGCATCAGGTACTGCTGAAAAATCATTTTCAGCAGTCACATACAGATAGGCGCTGGCTTTATTATTGCCTTTGTAAATCCACGTTCGCATGCCCCAATTTTATCAGCAGCAACACATCTTTCGGCGTAAGTTTTTTGGCCTTAGGCACGAAACGTTATAATTTGATGCTCGAATAGAGAAAAAATCATGCTATCCATTTTATTCATCGTCGGCGGTCTGGTGGGTCTGTTTATCGGCGGCGAGCTGTTGGTTAAATCTGCAGTCGGGTTTGGTCAGAAATCCGGTCTGACCCCACTGGTGATCGGTTTAACACTCGTTGCGTTTGGCACCAGCGCGCCGGAGCTTGCAGTGAGCGTTGATGCTGTACTGCAGGATGCTGGTGAGATCGCGTTATCGAATGTTGTCGGTTCCAATATGGCCAACATTGCGCTGGTGCTGGCACTGGCTGTGGCTCTTAAGCCTGTGGCCATAGGTACGGTAACCCTGCGCCGAGATATCCCTGTGATGCTGACCGCGTTCGCACTGTTTTCATTGCTGCTGTTTGACGGGGTGTTGGGTCGGCTGGATGGTGTGATTCTGGTTTCGTGTCTGGTGGCGTACACGGTTTATGTCATCAAGCATCCCTCTGCTGCCGATTCGGATGAATTGATTGATGAGTCGGGATCCTGGCTTAAGCTGATTGCTGAATTTTCAGCGGGTCTTGCCCTGCTGGTATTTGGCGGCCACTGGCTGGTTGCTGGGGCCATCGATGTGGCCGGTGCACTGGGCGTGAGTCAGGCCGTGATCGGAATGTCGGTGGTTGCAATTGGCACCAGTCTGCCCGAGATCACAGCGTCGGTGATCGCCACGCTACGCGGTCACTCCGCACTTGCTCTGGGCAATGTTGTGGGCTCCAATATCTGGAACTCGTTTGGGATTCTCGGCGCAGCCGCATCGATAAAGCCAATCGAGCAGGGACAGCTCGACTGGATTATGGTTCTGGCGATGGCTTTAGTTGGCTTAATTTTATGGGTCTTCTGCCGCACCAGCCGCGAACTTCAAAGATGGGAAGGTTTGGCCCTGCTCGCTGGGTATATTGGTTTCCAGATTTGGTTATTCCAGTAAAAAAAGCCGGGAAACCCGGCTTTTTTACAATTTTAGTTATTCCAGGCCCTATTTACCGCTGCCGCCCCAGAGTCTGAACCAACTGGTCTTTTTTTCTGTATGACCTCGCTGATCCACCCCGAGGTACGCCCGCTTTTCCGGACCCCGATAGAGTTGTCGCGGTCGGCCGATTTTCTGCTCGTCGTCGCCGAGCATTTCTTTCCAGTGTGAAATCCACCCGACTGTTCGGCCGATAGCAAACATCACCGTGAACATGGATGTCGGAAAGCCCATCGCCTTCATGATAATGCCCGAATAGAAGTCGACATTGGGGTAAAGTTTCTTGTCGATGAAGTACTGGTCTTCCAGAGCGCGTTTCTCCAATTCCATTGCCAGTTCCAGCTGAGGGTCGTCGATGCCCAGAACTTCCAGGACTTCGTGACAGGTTTTTCGCATCACCGTGGCTCTGGGGTCATAGCTCTTGTATACCCGGTGTCCAAATCCCATGAGCCGGAAGTCGTCAGTCTTGTCCTGTGCTTTGGCGACGTATTTGTCGATCTGGTCTTTTGTGCCGATTTCATCCAGCATTTTCAGCACGGCCTCGTTGGCTCCGCCATGTGCGGGCCCCCACAACGAGGCTATTCCGGCAGCAATACAGGCATATGGATTCGCGCCCGATGATCCGGCCAGCCTCACCGTTGACGTCGATGCGTTTTGCTCGTGGTCAGCGTGCAGAATAAGAATTTTGTCGATTGCCCGCGCCAGCACCGGATTTACCTCGTAATCCTCCGCCGGGTTGCTGAACATCATCTGCAGGAGGTTCTCGGAATAGGTGTATTTGTTGCTGGGCAACGGAAACGGCATGCCGAGCGAGTATTTGTAGGCATACGCTCCGATGGTAGGCATCTTGGCAATAAGGCGATGAGCGGCGAGTCTCCGCTGTTCGACGTCAGTGATGTCTGTACTGTCGTGATAGAACGCGGACAACGCGCCGACCACGCCCACCATGATCGCCATGGGATGGGCGCTTCGCATGAATCCCTGGTAGAACTTGGTCAGCTGTTCGTGCAGCAATGTGTGGTTGCGGATGTCCATATCGAAAGACTCCTTCTCCTCCGGAGTTGGCAGATCACCGTAGAGCAACAAATAACAGGTTTCCATGTAGTCGCTGTTGTCGGCCAGATCGTCGATACTGTATCCGCGATGAAGCAGAACACCCTCACTGCCATTGATAAAGGTAATGTCGGATTTGCAGGAAGCGGTAGAGGTGAATCCAGGATCGTAGGTGAGGATTCCCGTACTGCCGTACATCGTTTTAATGTCCATCAGCCGGTTACCCATCGTACCTGTATGCGCGGGAAAGTCCCACGATTCTCCAGTGCTATTGTCCGTCAGTGTGAAGGAATCCTGCACTGCTTTTTTGTCTGTGCTCATACGTCAAACTCCGTAAAATGTCAGTCTTATCATTAAAATAATTAATGCTATTTTAATTTATTACATAATATAGCTTATAAAACCGTGAATAATCTCCTATTGAGATCAGGTGTCTCGAATGGGAGCATTAATCAATTCAAAAACGCGTCACCGCGTTATGCGGCGAGATTGAGGCCAGAACATGAATGTTTCCGGCACTGTGGTCCGTTGGCCTTTCGTCAACCTCCGGTTGAAAATCGACAGGTGGTCAGCAGCTGGCCACCCGTTTTTTAAATTCAGGATCTGAACACCGTAACCGATGCGTAGAATTTGTCAATATTGCGCATCTCACCAGAATATGCATCAAAACATGAAAACCGCATCCTATCCCGGTCTTTCAGGCAGCATTGCCGCTATTGAGTTCCCGGCCAACCACTCACCGGGTCACAGTCCGGACATCGTCGCCCTGCACGGATGGCTCGACAACGCTGCCAGTTTCATTCCTTTAATGGATGAGATGAAGGACATGCACTGCAGCGCGCTTGATTTCCCGGGTCACGGTTTGTCGGACAGGCGGCCGGAAGGTTCTCTGTATCATTTAATGGATTACGTCGCCGACGTTCAGAGTGCCATCGTGGCCATAGGTGGCGGTCCTAAAACCTTGATTGGACATTCGCTGGGCGCGGGCATTGCCTGTCTGCTGGCCGCAGGCGCCCCGGATCTGATCGGAAAACTGGTGTTGATCGACGGTCTTGGCCCCCTTTCGGCGGATGCATCCACCGCTCCGAGTCGCCTCAAAAAATTCCTTGCAGCTGCCGGCGAGCTGGATCAACTTCCGGACCGTCGCCCCTATCCTTCATTCGACCATCTGGTGGCGGCTCGGCGTCGCGCCAGCACAATCAGCGAATCTAGCGCAAAACTGCTAATGCAGCGAGCGTCTGAGGAATCGCCGGAAGGGGTTGTGGTGCGCAGCGACGCACGAGTTAAAACCCCATCGCCACTCTACTTGAGTGAAGCGCAGGTCGAGGCCTTCCTGAGGGCAGTGTCTGTCCCTGTTCTGTTGGTTGTCGCCACTGAAGGCGTGCTGAGCGATGCGGACAAGCTGAAGCGACGTGTGGGTTACTTCAACGAAATAACGGTGGTGGAACTCGAAGGCGGTCATCATCTGCATATGGATTCACCGGCATTAGTGGCAAGATCGATTAAAGAATTTTTGTAGATCGTCGGGTACGAAATAGTCTACCGAAGATCATTTGGATCTACGGGCACAGACAACATATTTGGAATGTTTGAGTTTTGGGAGCCGGTCTGTTGAAAAAACCAGATTGCCGCGTCACTCCGCTCCTCACAATGACGCATTTTCAATGGCGGTCAGACAGACTCAGAAACTGTCAAGCTTTTGGAGATGACCAAGCTGCTTCCGACCGTATCGTCATTGCGTGCCGCGGGCGCGGCAATCTCGAAATGTGGTTTAACAATTCTGATTGGACGTAAGCCTGCTTGACCGGCATCGTTGTGTGAGATGTCGCGGTGATTCGGTTGGCAATATAAACGAACGTTTAGATAAATATGACGAAAACCCATTCGACCTTAGCGCTGGTAAACCCAGCGCAGCACTGCGTCCTGAATTTCGTTTCCTATCCAGTAATTGACGTTACTGGATTCGATCATCATCGCCACTGCAACATGTCGGTTCGAGCGTGTATGCACATACCCGGCCATGCTGCGAACGCCTTTAATAAGACCGGTTTTTATGCGCACTCGCCCCGCCAGCTGTGATTTCTTCAGCCGTTTTCGCATGGTCCCGTCCAGCGCTGCCAGTGACAGTGAGGCCATAAATTCGGGCTGGTAGGTGCTTTTCCAGGCGTGCACCAACAAATTTGACAGACCGTAGGTCGATGCCCTGCTGCTACGAGACAGCCCGGAACCGTTATCGATGCTAAGTGATGGCATGTGCAATTTGGAGGCATCGAGCCACAGTCGAATTGCGGCAATGCCGGATGCAACTGTTGCCGATTCCCCGGATTCCCTGTGCCCCATCGTCAGCAACAGCTGTCGGGCCATAACATTGTTACTGTATTTGTTGATGCCTTTGATCACGCTCGCGAGATCATCCGATGGATGACTGACCAGCATTCGGTCGCTGCCATTAGCCTGACCTTCTTTCACCCCACCGTGAAGAAAACCGCCGAGCTGTTGCCAGATGTATCGGAACAACTGATAGGTGTATTCGTTATTTTCAAGAACGCTGCGGGAAATGGAGTGCAAACCGCATCTCGGACGATAGGTTCCGCGAAACGCCGCGGTGACACCATCCGCCGTTCTTCGAAGCTCATAGGACCAGCCGCTGTTGCGGCTGATGCACTTGCCTTTAGCCGGTTTTAACCCGTTATCGACGTTCAGATTCATCAGCGGCGGATCTGCGAATACGTTGATGCGACCGGCCGACGGTTCGATGACAAACCTGGTGGCAGAGAAGTTGGACAGCACAGCACTTGGCCCGACGTTGTACAGACGCTGACTCTGCCCATCAAATGCACCTCTGTCGTGTGGGGGTGGACTGAAAGCGGAGTTGTCGATGAGCAGGTCGCCCCTGATGGTGTGCACACCGCGCAATCGCAGTGAAACGGCGTGTTGCCAGAGTTTATCGACAGTTAAATAGGGGTCGCCATCGCCCTGGACAATCAGGTCGCCCTCGACAGTGCCGTCGACAACGGGACCGTTGACAAAATAGCGTGTCTGCCACTGAAAATGAGGACCCAGAAGTTCCAGCGCTGCCAGTGTGGTCACAATCTTGATGGCTGAAGCTGGATTGCGACTAACGCGTTCATTTACTGCGATCAGCGGATTGACTGCATCGACTTCGCGCACGGTCAGGCTCACTGCGTCGGCTGGCACCTGATACTTCTTTAACAGTGAGGTAACTGAAGCCGGCAGTGACGAAGCCTGGGACGGCAGTGTCGTTAGCAGCACTATCAGCACCGAACAGAGAATTAATGACGACCCTTGGCCGGTGGTTCTATGCACGGTCATAAAACGATAAAATCGGAGGTAATTGTTTTGATCTTTGCTGCTAAATGCAGTCTAACCTTGAAGTCGCTCAATGGGCAAACGAAAACCAATCTACAAAATTCAGTTCCACAGTCAGGGCCAGCTTTACGAGCTTTACGCGCGGGAAGTCTCACAGAGCAACATGTACGCCTTCGTTGAGGTCGCGGACATCATTTTCGGTGAGCGCTCCAAACTGGTTGTCGACCCCTCAGAAGAACGACTGAAGGCTGAATTCAGTCAGGTCAATCGGACATATATTCCGCTGCATTCAGTTGTCAGGATCGACGAGGTCGAAAAAGAGGGTGTCAATAAAATCATCGAGGCCGGTGGTGACGGGGCTTCCGGCAGCAATGTCTCTTCTTTTCCGATGCCACCTCTGCAACCCAAGCCCTGATCGCCAAAGCGCCGGAGACAACCATGAATTTCATCAAGAAACTGTTCAAGAGCCTGCTCATACTTATCGTTATTTTAGCTGTGGTCGGATTTTTTCTGCCCTCATCCACCCGCGTTGACAGGACAGTATCGATAAGCGCGCCCGCCGATAAGGTATTTCCCTATATCAACAACTTTGAACAGTTCAACCGCTGGTCGCCCTGGTTTGGAATCGATCCCGATGCCAGCACCACCTATTCCGGACCCGATGAGGGTGTCGGCGCCAAAATGAGCTGGACAAGCGAGCATCCCCAGGTGGGTAACGGTAGTCAGGAAATCGTGGAATCGGTGGCCAACAAATTTGTTCGGACTCGACTGGATTTCGCCGAGCAGGGTGGCGCCGAGGCAACCTTCAGTATTGCGGAGTCCGGAACCGGCAGTGACGTCACCTGGGCATTTGAATCGGAATGGGGTTTCAATCTGGTGGGTCGCTATATTGGTCTGATGCTCGATGGCATGGTAGGGGACATGTACGACAAGGGACTAAGCAAACTGAAGCAACTGGTCGAGTCTGAATAGTCCTGCCAACATTTAAAGCAAGAGCGAGCTGAATTCTTCTCAGCTCGCGCAGGTCACGCCGGTTCCGCCCAGGCCGCAATACCCCATCGGGTTTTTCGCCAGATACTGCTGATGATCTTCTTCTGCATAAAAGAATTCCGGAGCGGCTTTTATTTCAGTGGTTATCGTTCCGAATCCCGCTTTCTCCAGAGCAGTTTCATACTGCATTTTTGAGTCGGTAGCTGCAGCCAGCTGATTATCACCATAGGTGTAGATTGCAGACCGGTACTGGGTACCGACATCATTCCCCTGACGCATGCCCTGAGTGGGATTGTGGGATTCCCAAAACATGTTCAGTAGATCGCGGTAAGACACAATGGCGGGGTCGTAGACAACCAGTACGGCTTCTGTGTGTCCGGTCATGCCAGAACAAACCTCCCTGTAGGTGGCATTCCGTGTGGTTCCTCCCGCATAACCCACTGCAGTTGTGAACACACCGTCCATCTGCCAGAACTTACGTTCGGCGCCCCAAAAACAGCCCAATCCAAACACCGCTTGTTTCAGGCCCTCGGGGAACGGTGGTTTTAAGGGGTTGCCGTTAACATAATGACGATTTGAAATCGGCAATTCAGTATCGTTGTCGGGAATAGCGGCGGATGAATCTGGAATGGAATCCGGTTTTCGGCTGAATAACATAGGCTGTCCTCGTCGGATTGAGTAGGGTTTTGTAAATCAATACTCAAGTTTTCATGTGAATTGGACAACCCGTCAACCCTTTTGCTCCCGTAATTGGGCGCACCGAATGCAAAATGTCGCCGTCAGGTCGACCTCGAGACGCTGCGGGTTAATATTCTCACCGCACTCAAAGCATTCACCGTAACTTCCGTCTCGAATGCGGTCCATAGCAAGTTCCAAACGGCCCAGTTCCTGTATTCGTCTGCGTTCACTTGCCAGGTGCATTTGCTGCATCTGAAGTGCGTCCATTCTCGACAGTCGACCCACTTTGGTCTGATCCAGCTCCACGGTTTCTGTGCCGTCCAGCTCACTGTCCGTGGCGTTGATAAGTCGTTGGCGGCGAATTTCGATCTGTTGTTGGAATTTTGCTAAATCTATGGTCATACAGTCACACTTCCCTGTAGAAATCGTGATTTTCGGCCCTATCCCGATTCAACGGCTTGCTGGGGAATTTTGAACGAAACTGAGGGTATCGATCGATTCGGGCGATTGCAAATGCTGAGTTCCGTCCGATAGCTCTCTGATCCGAAATATGGTCGTTGAGAAGCAAGAGTTCCAATCGTCTTCACATGAATGCAGACAGTCATTTTGATATATTCCATGTGCCCTAAGATTGAGTCCCAAAAAATAGTGGAATTATATGGTTTCGGAACCATCCATCGATCCTGTCGAATCACCGGTTGAATTCAGAATTCAGCCGAACGCCGCTCTTAGAAACCCAAGCTGGCGCTGGTTTCTGGCGGTTTTGGCAATCGTGTCCCTGCTCATTGCCGGTCGTTTTGCGTGGCTTGGATACTGGATGATTTTGCCGTTCACTCTGCTTGAACTCGGTGTTCTCGCCTTTGTCATGTGGTTGATTTTCGCGCGTAACAACTACGTTGAAAAAATTATGGTAGGTGCCAGCGAACTGCGAATCGAACATTTACAGCAAAATCGGGATAGGTCGTGGTCCTTCCCGGTTTACTGGACTCAGGTGCAGTTAGAGCGCCCAAGTCATCGGTGGTATCCGCATCGCCTGTTGATTGGATGTAAAGGTGAATGGGTTGAAGTTGGCAGTTGTCTGACAGATGGTGAGCGCTCGGCCCTTGCGGACGCTGTTCGTGATCAGGTTTCAACAATGAAGAATCGCACCAATGCTTGAGGCCATTCAGCCACCTACCGTTTGGCGGGAATATTTCGAGCTGTGTAAGCCGAAGGTTGTCGCGTTGATTCTTTTTACGGCTGCGGTCGGAATGTTCCTTTCGACCGAATCATGGGTGCCATTTAACGCCTGGTTCTGGGGTTTGATCGGGATCGGTCTTGCCGCCTCGGCTGGCGCTGCACTCAATCATTTCGTCGATGAAGAGATCGATGCCAAAATGGAGAGGACCTGGGCTCGGCCTCTGCCCACAGGGAGCATTCAGGGGCAGCAGGCACTGATTTTCGCGCTCACCCTGGCGACCATGTCAATGATCGTTCTGGTAACGTTCGTGAATTGGCTCACCGCCATACTGACTTTTGCATCCATGGTTGGATACGCGGTGATTTACACCATGTTTCTCAAGCGCTCGACGCCGCAGAACATCGTCCTTGGAGGAGCTGCTGGTGCCGCACCTCCGGTGCTCGGATGGACATCGGTTACAGGTGAACTGCATGGTGAGGCACTTTTGCTCTTCCTGATCATTTTCGTCTGGACACCGCCACACTTCTGGGCTTTAGCAATAAAAAGGGTTGATGATTATGCGAAGGTCGGAGTACCCATGCTTCCGGTGACTCACGGAATCGCTCTGACCAAACTACATGTGCTTTTGTACACAATCTTGCTGGTCGTCGTAACGATTGTTCCGTTTCTGATTTTTATGAGCGGGACGATCTACCTTTCAGGTGCACTGGCATTGGGAATTGGATTTGTGTACTACGCGACCAAGCTGTACCGCTCAGACGGAGATAGGTACGCGATGAAGACATTTGGATATTCAATCTTTTACCTTAGCGCACTGTTCGCATTTTTGTTACTCGATCACTACGCCAGAATTGTTATCCGCGCGTGGTTTCTCTAATCAGAGAAGGTTTTCAGGATAAATATGTCAGAAAGCAGAAAAAAGCCGAAGTCGGAAAGCTCCATAACTCCGCTTAGCCTGCTGCAGAGTATCGTCGCCGGATTTTTTGGTATCCAGAAAGAATCCAATCGGCAGCGCGATTTTGAAAGCGGAAATTTCTGGTACTTCATTGGTGGCGGTATCGTTTTTGTGATTTTGTTCATGCTACTGGTGTGGGCGGCTGTACAGTATCTGATTGCGACAACGTGAGGTTTGCATGACTGAAGCTAACTCGACGAAAGTACTGGAAAAAAAACTTTCGAAAATCATCAAGAAGATGCGGAGGATCCAGAAACGGATCGCCGCCGACGGAGAGCCGGTATCCGGCGGTGAAATTGAACAGCTGACCCGATTAGGCCGCAAATATCAAAATGTGGTTCAGGAATTGTCTTCGATCAGCACCGATAAGCTGGTTTGATCAATATAACCTTAGTTTTTATGCTGAATTTGATTGAATTGTTTATATAATCGGACGGTGGGTTCAAACGAAATTCACGAGATGAAACCGACCGCGAAAAATTCGACGGATACTGCTATATCTTATGCACTAATCTGCGTAAAACTATGAATTTTCACGCGGAGTAGGTTGGATCGAACTAATATCAGCCATAAATAGAGAGTTATCGGGATTAAAGAGCCCCGGTTAATTGTTTATATGTGTGCACGCGAGAGATTAAGTCGCCCGTTGAGATCATCATCGGTGGCTGTGTTCACCGCAGTACTCTCGCAGAGAAACATTTAATTTTAATTTCGACAGAGGTTGCAAAACCAATGAGCAGAGTGAGAAAGACTCTACAGATACCGCTGCTGGCAATTTTGGCCCTTTGGGCGGAAATGGCGCTGGCTGACTGGGAGACGAATCTGACCCAGGGCGTCACCGAGATCAGCCGCGAGGTCTACTGGATGCATATGGCGGTCATGGGTATCTGTGCCGTGATTGGCCTTGTGGTCTTTGGCGTGATGGCCGTCAGCATTATTCGACATCGAAAGTCGCGCGGCGTAACCCCCGCCACATTCCATGAAAACATTGTTGCAGAGGTGATATGGACGGTTATCCCATTTGCGATCCTGATTGGTATGGCGATACCGGCGGCCAAAGCGCTCATTAAGATGGAAGACACATCTGACGCCGATCTGACCCTTAAAATCACCGGATATCAGTGGAAATGGGAATATGAGTATCTCGATAAGGACGTCCGTTTTTTTAGCAATCTGGCCGAGACCAGCCGTGAAGCTGCCGCTCTGGATTCGGGTATCGATGTCACCAAGATGGAGCACTATCTGCTCGAAGTCGACAACCCCGTGGTGCTTCCGGTCGGCAAGAAAATACG
This sequence comes from Pseudomonadota bacterium, assembly GCA_039029455.1. Lineage (GTDB taxonomy): Bacteria > Pseudomonadota > Gammaproteobacteria > Arenicellales > Poriferihabitantaceae > JBCCGE01. The sequence goes on from JBCCGE010000039.1 coordinate 19,081, forward strand.
TTTTCTGCTGACCTCCAACGACGTCATCCACGCGTGGTGGATTCCGGAATTCGCGGTGAAAAAAGACGCTATTCCCGGTTTCATCAATCAAATGTGGACTAACATCGATGAACCGGGGACTTACCGTGGGCAGTGTGCGGAACTGTGCGGAAAGGATCACGGATACATGCCTGTTGTGGTCGAAGCAGTCTCCGAAGAGGAGTTTGACGCGTGGATTCTGGAACAACAGGAGCTTGCGAAAGCGGAGCTTGAATCGGGTGATCGCGAGTGGGCTCTCGCCGAACTTATGGAACGAGGTGAAAAGACCTACCAGAGCGCGTGCGCAGCGTGTCACCAGCCCACGGGAACCGGCATACCGGGCGCATTCCCCGCGCTGGCCGGTAATGCCGAGATGCTGGCAGATCTCGACGGTCACATCGATACCCTGATTAACGGGCGGGCAGGCACAGCCATGCAGGCGTTTGGCTCCCAGCTCAGCGATGTCGATATCGCCGCAGTGGTTACCTATGCGCGAAATGCCTGGGGGAATGACACCGGTGATGTGATCCAGCCCTCCCAGATAAAGGATGCGCGGTGATACTAGCCGATACTCCCGAACACATTGAACTAACGATTTATTGAGGACAAACAGATGAATGCACAAGCCACACACGCAGATCATCACGATGACCACGGTCCAGCACCAGGGTTAATGCGGTGGGTAACCACTACTAACCACAAAGATATCGGCACACTTTACCTGTTGTTTTCGCTGCTGATGTTTTTTATCGGTGGCTTGATGGCGCTGATCATTCGAACCGAGCTTTTCCAGCCAGGTCTGCAAATCGTTAATCCGCATTTCTTCAATCAGATGACGACGATGCACGCGCTCATCATGATTTTTGGCGTAGTGATGCCGGCCTTCGTTGGCTTGGCAAACTGGATGCTGCCCATCATGATCGGTGCGCCCGATATGGCCTTACCCAGAATGAACAACTGGTCGTTCTGGATCCTTCCGTTTGGATTTGGAATCATGCTGTCCACTCTTTTCATGGACGGAGGCGGACCGGCGGCGGGGTGGACCCTCTACCCGCCGTTGTCATTGCAGGGCGGTGATAGTTTCCCCTGGCTGATATTCTCTATTCACATACTGGGTGTGTCCTCGATCATGGGCGCGATTAATGTGGTTGCGACCATTATGAACCTGCGTGCCCCGGGTATGACCTACATGAAAATGCCTTTGTTTGTGTGGACCTGGTTTATCACGGCCTATTTGCTGGTTGCGGTAATGCCGGTTCTCGCGGGCGCTGTGACAATGTTGCTCACTGACAAGTTCTTTGACACCAGCTTCTTCAATGCGGCTGGTGGGGGAGATCCGGTGATGTTTCAACACATCTTCTGGTTCTTCGGGCATCCGGAGGTCTACATTCTAATACTGCCCTCTTTCGGTATTGTCTCGGAAATTATACCGACGTTCTCACGCAAGCCGTTATTTGGTTACGCGTCCATGGTTTATGCGACGGGTTCAATCGCTTTCCTGTCTTTCATCGTCTGGGCTCACCACATGTTTACTGTGGGTATGCCGCTGGCGGGGGAGCTCTTTTTTATGTTTACGACCATGTTGATTGCCGTTCCGACCGGGGTGAAAGTATTTAACTGGCTATCTACCATGTGGCGGGGCGCAATGACATTTGAAACGCCGATGCTGTTCGCGCTTGGATTCGTCGTCATGTTTACTATTGGTGGCTTCTCTGGAATTATGCTGGCGATGACGCCGATCGACTTCCAGTATCACGATACGTATTTTGTCGTCGCTCATTTCCACTATGTACTGGTGCCAGGCGCTATTTACGGCATTATTGGAGCCTGCTACTACTGGTTGCCGAAGTGGACCGGCAATATGTACAACGAAACTCTGGGTAAATGGCACTTCTGGCTGTCGACTATCTTTGTCAATATTCTGTTTTTCCCGATGCACTTTGTCGGGCTTGCCGGCATGCCGCGACGAATTCCGGACTACTCTGCCCAGTTTGCAGACTTTAATGCGATCGCCACCGTTGGTGCGTTCGGATTTGGCTTTTCGCAGTTGTTGATGGTGGTACTGGTGTATAAATGCGTTAAGGGTGGTGAGAAAGCAACCGACCAGGTTTGGGAAGGCGCTCAGGGCCTGGAGTGGACATTGTCCTCACCGCCGCCGTATCACTCATTTTCAGAGCAGCCAGTGATCAAGTAGTTAAACGTCTTGATTACCGAGATACTCTGCGATCGTGGACAGGAAAACGAAAATTACAGTTGCCGTGCTGGTCTGCACAGCACTGGCATTCTATTTCGGGTTCATTATCATGGTTGTTAATTCTCCAAACGTCTAGCAGATCGTGACAAACGAAGTAAAAAATCGAAAGAAGATTGGTGGCCTGTCGCTGCCTATCCTGTTCATGGTTCCCGTGCTGATGTTTGGTTTTGGTTACCTCATGGTTCCGATCTACAACATTTTGTGCGACATAACCGGACTCAACGGCAAGACCGGATCCATAAGTCAGACGGAAGCAGACAGGGTCGTTGTCGATACCGAGCGACTTGTTCGGGTTGAGTTCGTCTCTACTCTGAATCAGGGCGCGGAATGGGACTTTGGACCAGAGGTTACGAGCATGATGGTGCATCCTGGGCAGCAGTACAAAACCAGTTTTTTTGCCCACAATCAGAGAAATCAGCAGGTGGTGGGTCAGGCGGTACCTAGCGTGTCGCCAGGTAAGGCTGCAACGTACTTCAATAAAACCGAGTGTTTTTGTTTCAACCAGCAGCTGTTTGACCCAATGGAACGTCGTGACATGCCGCTGATTTTTATTGTCGATCCGGATCTGCCGAGGGGAATTGATACTGTGACGCTGTCCTATACGTTTTTTGATATCGACAAACAGCAGCTCAGTGCGACAATGAAAGAAACGCTTGAGCAAGACAAGATTTAATTTTTAAGAGAGGTAAACCAGATGGCACAAGCCGCAGATAATCACTACTTTGTCCCACATGGCGCATATTGGCCGCTGGTTGGGTCAGTCGGTCTGACGGTGATGCTGGGGGGACTGGCGTCTTACCTGAATGGGACATCGTACGGTGGTCCGGTCAGTATCGTCGGTGTCGTCATAATGATTGTGATGTTTTTCGGTTGGTTTGGCACCGTGGTGCGCGAGAGCGAATCGGGAAAATACAAGACATGGGAAGACAAATCGTTCCGTCTTGGAATGATGTGGTTCATTTTTTCGGAAGTGATGTTTTTCGCGGCATTTTTTGGTGCCCTGTTTTACGCACGCAAGTACTCGGTACCCTGGCTGCTTGGCGAGGGCTCCGGCGTTGAAACGCACCGTCAGTTGTGGAGTGATTTCACCGAGGTCTGGCCGACTAACGGTCCCGACGATCTGGGCGGTAGTGATTTCCACATGGGCTGGTGGCCTCTGCCATTCATCAACACCGTGATCCTGTTGATATCAGGAGTGACCTGCACCTGGGCTCACCATGCAGTTAAGGAAAATCACCGCAACCAGTTCATTATCGGTTTGTTCCTGACTGTTCTGCTGGGCTTTATTTTTGTGTATTTGCAGATCGTTGAATATCAACATGCCTACGCTGAGGGCATGACACTATCCAGCGGTATCTATGGCTCGACATTTTTCATGCTGACCGGCTTTCACGGCTTCCATGTTTCAATGGGTGCAATCATTTTGCTGGTAGTGCTCATTCGGGCGTTGTATGGACATTTCACACCGGGTCGGCATTTCGCGTTTGAGGCTGCGGCATGGTACTGGCATTTTGTCGATGTGGTCTGGCTCGGCCTGTTTATATTCGTCTACATTCTCTAAACTGAGTCCGAACCAACAGAAGAAACCCCGCCCTCAGCGGGGTTTTTTATGCGGTTCACCGCCATCATAACCGGCGGCAATCAAAGACCAGCAGGTGACGTCACAGTAGCCATGGGCTGCCGCCCGATGCAAAGAGCACTCGCTGTTTGGGGTAGGAAGCGAATCTTCCAGAGTTGTCCGTCGCCAAATGGGCCGTATCGGACAGGTGGGGTTTTATATCATGCTTTTACCGATAGCCTGCGGGATCAGGCTCCCGGGGTGTAATTTCGAACAGGTAGCGAGGCTTAATTCTAGTTCAGTCCGGAAAGATAGGTCGCCAACTGCTCGATCTGCTCATCTGTCAGTGTGTAGGCAATTTTCTGCATCATGGCGTTAAGCCTTTCGCCACCGCGATAAGCCTTGAGCTGGCTGGTTATGTATTGTGAATGCTGACCGGCTAAATGTGGGAATGCTGGAGAAATGCCGTGGCCCGCGGGACCATGGCATCCCATGCAAGCCGGAATATTGAATTCAGCGTAGCCACCTCGATATATTCTTTGTCCTGCGAGAGCCGCTGCTTCCTGCTCAGGCGTGATTGAGGCAACTTTCGGTGACTGACTGCTATAGAAAGCGTCCAGATCAGCCATGTCCTGTTCGGAAAGCGCGGCAGCAAGTCCTCCCATGATCGCATTGGCACGCTCTCCTGATTTGAATGCGGCGAGCTGGCTGGCAATATAGCCACGAACCTGTCCGGCCAGATTTGGAAATTCACCTGCAGGACTGTTTCCGTCAGCACCGTGGCAGGCGGCGCAACCGGCTGCTTTCGACTCGCCGGCCGCAGCATCGCCATCGGCGGCAAGGCCGGGAAGTAAATAGAGCGCACCTATAAGCGCAACCAGGGCTCGTGTCATCGAAGTGTTGTGTATTTACCGGAAGTTTGCGAACGGGAGACCTCGGGTGGTCATCGCTACGTCGGACCGTATCCGTTCGCCATAAAACCCAAACAAACTCTAGTGTTGGGAGTACAATCTGCGCGAGATTATATCAATAAAATAGTGGAAAAACTTGACCCGAATTGATTTCACGAAGGCCACCTACCGATGCAGTGCTCACTACCCGGATCAGTGGCCTCCCGATGAGGGTGTGGAGGTCGCTTTCGCCGGTCGGTCCAATGTTGGTAAATCGAGTGCTATCAATGCGATTACGCGTCAGAATCGCCTTGCAAAAACCAGCAAAACTCCGGGGCGAACGCAGCAAATCAACTTTTTTGATCTGAGCGATACCCATCGTCTGGTGGACTTACCCGGCTATGGTTTCGCCAAAGCACCGGAGCAGATGCGGGCCCACTGGCAGGAATTCATCACGGCATATCTGAATGAACGTCAGTCACTGCGTGGCCTGATTGTCCCAATGGATATTCGGCGACCCCTGACCGAGCTTGATCTGGTGATGCTTGAATGTTGCTGGCAGTCCGGCCTTTTCGTCCATGTATTATTGACTAAAGCGGACAAGTTCAAGCGTGGTAAGTCGGCCAACACACTGCATGGGGTCAAAAAGCAACTGAATGATAAACCATCGACATCGGTTCAACTATTTTCAGCCCTTAAGAAGCAGGGCGTGGACGAGGCCAGAGATCGGCTTTCGGAATTGCTTTTGTCGTGATCAGTTTCGCGTCGTGCCGTTACCGACAACAACATATTTCTGACTCGTCAGACCTTCCAGACCCACCGGGCCTCTGACGTGCAGTTTATCGGTGCTGATGCCAATTTCTGCCCCGAGTCCGTATTCGAACCCATCGGCGAACTGAGTTGAGGCATTCACCATTACCGAACTGGAGTCCACTTCTCTAATAAAACGATTCTGACTGTCCGTGTTTTCGCTGACAATCGCATCCGTGTGCTGAGAACCGTATTCAGAGATATGAGCAATCGCATCAGAAATATCGTCCACCACCTTTATTGACAGCACCGCATCCAGATATTCGGTTGCCCAGTCTTCGTCTGTTGCGGCCACCACATCGCCTACGATTGCCATGGTTCGTCCACATCCACGCAGTTCGATGCCTTTCTCGAGGTAGGCCCTGCAGAGTTCAGGCAGTATGTCAGCCGCCACCGGTTCAGCAATCAGAAGGGTTTCCATGGCACCGCAGATACCGTACCGCCTTGCTTTGGCATTGAAGGCTACCGCAATGGCTTTATTCTGATCCGCGTCCGTATCAATGTAGACGTGGCAAAGCCCTTCAAGGTGTTTAATCACGGGCACAGTGGCTTCGGCAGATATGCGCCCAATCAGTCGCTTGCCACCGCGAGGAATTATGATATCCACATATTCAGTCGACGTGATCATGGCACCGACGACTGACCTATCTGTGGTCTCAACGACCTGAATCGCATCCGCGTTAATACCGGAATCGGCAAGTCCCGCGGATATGCATTCCGCAATTGCGAGATTTGAATGAATCGCCTCGGATCCGCCACGCAGGATAACCGCATTCCCCGACTTTAAGCACAGTGCGGCGGCATCAATGGTGACGTTGGGTCGGGATTCGTAGATGATTCCAATGACTCCAAGAGGGACCCGCATTTTGGCGATCCGAATTCCACTCGGTCGGTTATCGAAGGCAGTCATTTCTCCAACCGGATCATCCAGCGCCGCTATTTGACGGCATCCCTCGGCCATCGCATTCAATCGATCCTGATTTAACTCAAGTCGATCCAGTAATGCCGGTGTCAGCTGATTATGATGACCGTCCCGCATATCCTTTGCATTTGCCTCGAGTATGGCCTCTGCGTTCTTCAGAATCTGGCTGGCGATCGAGTCGAGTGCCTTGTTTTTTTGATCGGTCGACGCAACGGCTATTGATTTCGCTGCGCTTTGGGCGCGACGGCCGATTTCGTCAAAATAGGCTTCAACGGAGCTTTCCGGAATTTGGGATGACGCGACCTGGGACACAAAAACTGTTCGGGTGGTGTTAAAGAGTAGGCGATTCTGGCACCGCTGAGCGTAAGACGCAATTATCGAATCGTTATGGAATGCGAACCCGACAAATTCCCAGTGCAATGTGCTCTATTTCTTCCCAGATGCTCTCGCGCTCAAGTGGTTGTCGCCCTTTCAGCATCAGATCGGCCTGTCCCAGTTTTCTGAGCAGCGTGAGTAAGTGCTGGTGTTTTAATCTGCGAAGCGCCGACTGCACCATGCCGGCGCGGTTTCGCCAGATGCCGAATTTCTGAAACATACTCTCCGGGTTGCGTCCCTGCTCGGCAATCGCGGAAAGATGACAGAGCGTGCGGATTTCACGGGTGAGTGACCACAGAACCAGAATTGGCTCAGTCTGATCCCTGCGCAGGCTTTGCAAAATGCGGACAGCACGTGATGAAGAGCCTGCTACGCAGGCGTCCACAAAACCAAACGTCGTAAAGCGCGCGTGGTCGGCGATAACCCCGTCAAGCATATCCGATGATATTGAGGAATCAGGATACAAAAGTGCCAGCAGATTTATTTCCTGCGCCGCAGCCAGCAGATTGCCCTCAACGAAATGTGCGAGCTTTTCCGCTGCTTCGGATTCAATCCGAATTGACTGCTGTCGGCTGCGTGTGATTATCCAGTCGGGCAGCCGGTCACGGGGTATTGTCGGGCATTCACTGACGACTCCGGCGGTATCAATGGACTTGAACCACTTGCTGTTTTGAGCCCGTTTCTCGATTCCCGCAGACACAATCACCAGAACGCAATCCGGGTTAGCCGGCATTGCCGTATATTCAACCAGCGCCTTGCTGCCGGCATCTCCGGGCTTTCCGGAGGGCAGTCGAAGTTCGATCAGTTTGCGCTCTGCGAAAAGCGATAGTGACTGGCTGCCGCTGAAAATCGTGTTCCAGTCGAAACCCGATTCGACCGTAAAGCGTTGCCGATCATGAAACCCTTGAGCGACAAGTAACGTGCGAAGCTGATCGAGACACTCTTCAACAAGCAGAGTCTCGCTACCAAATATCAGGTAAACCGGAGAGAGTTCTCCGCTGGTGTGTTTGGCAAGTGAGGCGTGACTGACTCTCAATCAGACTCCACTAAAGTCTGCTGAGTCGTCTGAGAATCTGCAGACTGATTTCCTGCTCCATTTCCTCCTTAAGAAACTCTTCTTCCTCTTCGACCTGAAGTTGCTCACTTGGGTCGTAGTCAACGGATCGAATCTGCTGGATTTTCTGATTCCTGCGAAGCAGCGTACCTCGATTGTCCTCGATCTCAAACTCAACGTTGTAGCGATAGGTGTAGCCTGTTGCCAGACCCTGTGAGTCGGTCGTGCGTACGTTGCGCTCGAATTCGCTGCGAAGCATCCTCAGCACGGCTGAGCCGTCAGGGGTCTCAGAAATAGCCACTTCATTCTGGCGCAGGCCGTCTTCCAGCGCTTCCTTGAGTTCGAAGTCACCACCTTCGATGAACATCGGCGAAACCGACGGCGGCAGATTGAATTGTCCGCGCAACTTGAACCCGCAGCCTGTAAGCAGCGCAGAAGCGCCCATTCCAATCAACAGCGAGCGGCGGGAAATGTTCGTTTTCATGTGTTCAGGCCTGTTCCAGAGGTGGTAGGGATTATAAAGTAATCTTGAAGTGATGCCAGATGGTGATCAACCAACGACGATATTGACAAGTCGCCCGGGAACCACAATGACCTTGCGGACAGTCTTGCCTTCCGTGTATTTGCGGATTTTTTCATCCTCGAGTGCGGTGGCTTCTATGGTCGAGTTGTCTGCATCAGCGCTGACTGAGATTTCACTGCGCAATTTTCCGTTAACCTGAACAACGATAGTCAGTGTATCGCTCACCAGCGCTGCCTTATCGAGCACCGGCCAGCGCGCGTCGATGACGTCACTGTCCTCGTTCAGGTCGTGCCATAGTGTGTGTGCAATATGGGGCACAATGGGAGACAGGATTTTGACCAATACCAGCAGACTTTCCCGCATGACTTTCCCCGCACCCTGGTCCTGCGAGGCATCATACTTGTCGAGCGTGTTGAGGAGCTCCATACAGCCGGCAATCACGGTGTTGTATTGCAGCTTGCCAAAATCACGGTCTGCGCGCTCGATGAGAGAATGCGTAGCCCGCCGGATATCTTTCGCGTGTTCCGTCGATATTGTTTTTGCCCAGTTGTCATCCAGCGTATCCGGGATCGTGTCAAGATTACGGTGAACCAGATTCCAGAGGCGTTTGAGGAACCGATGGGATCCGGCCACAGCGTCGTCATTCCACTCAAGCGCCTGTTCTGGCGGTGATGCGAACATGATAAATAATCGGACGGTATCGGCACCGTACTGATCGATCATGGATTGTGGATCAACGGTATTGCCTTTCGATTTCGACATTTTTGAACCGTCTTTTAAAACCATGCCCTGAGTCAGCAGGTTGGTAAACGGTTCGTCAGATTCCACCAGACCGACATCGCGCAGCAGTTTGTGGAAAAAGCGCGCATAGAGCAGATGCAGAACGGCATGTTCAATACCGCCAATATACTGATCGACGGGCATCCAGTAGTTCACACGTTGATCCAGCATTGAATCGTCGCTGCCCGGACAGCAGTAGCGGTGAAAATACCAGGATGATTCGACAAATGTATCGAATGTGTCAGTTTCTCGAATAGCCGGTGCCTCGCTGTTTGGCAGAGTCGTGCTGTACCAATCGGGATCTTCCTTTATCGGTGAGCGAACCCCGGAAAACGCCACATCTTCAGGCAGCACCACCGGCAGGTCGTTGTCGGGAACAGGAATCACATTCTCGTCTTTATCGTAGATTACCGGAATCGGGCATCCCCAGTAGCGCTGCCGGGAGACACCCCAGTCGCGAATACGATAGTTCACTGTTTTCCGCCCGATCCCCTTGTCCTCAACATAGCGGGCGATCGCGTCGAATGCCTGATTGAAATTCATGCCGTCAAAGCTTCCGGAATTCACCAGAATGCCGGTTTTGTCGGTAAAGGCGCCCGAATCGAAGTCGTGCTGATCATCGCTGGACGGTTGAATGACCGGTCTGATTTCAATGCCGTGTTTACGAGCGAATTCCCAGTCCCGTTCGTCGTGGGCCGGTACTGCCATAACGGCCCCAGTTCCATACCCCATGAGCACGAAGTTCGCCGCCCAGATCTGCACCGCTTCGCCGGTGACCGGGTGCTCGGCTTGAATGCCCAGCGGTACACCTTTTTTCTCCATGGTTTCGAGCTCCGCCTCAGCGGTCTTCACCTGCTTGCATTCCTCGACAAACCGGCTGACGGCGCTGTTGTCCCGGGCGGCATGCAGCGCAAGGGGGTGTTCGGCCGCGACGAAAACTGCAGTGATGCCCATGATGGTGTCGGGTCGTGTCGTATAGACCCCAAGTCGATCATGACCCTCTACGGCGAAACTGAACTCGACACCTTCCGAGCGACCGATCCAGTTGCGCTGCATGGTACGAACCGCGTCCGGCCATCCTTCAAGAGTATCGATATCGTTCAGCAACTCTTCGGCGTAGGCTGTGATTCGAATAAACCACTGCGGAATTTCCCGGCGCTCCACCAGTGCTCCGGAGCGCCAGCCGCGCCCATTTTCCACCTGCTCATTTGCAAGTACTGTCTGTTCAACAGGATCCCAGTTGACGACCGCCATTTTTTTATAGGCC
>JBCCGE010000040.1:0-29210 GCA_039029455.1 Pseudomonadota bacterium
GTCGCCTGGATTTTCAAAACCGGCGACCCGTGTGATGCACACCAGCAAAAAAACTGAAATCATGATCAGGCTGGTCATCACACTGACATCGGCAATCTCATAAAAACTCCATCGAAACCCGCTGACCAGATACAGGACCGGATTCAGTAGCGTTATTTTCTGCCACAGTGGTGGCAGCATATCGACCGAATAAAAACTGCCCCCCAGAAATACCAGAGGGGTTACCACCAAAAGGGGAATGATCTGAAGCTTTTCAAAGTTGTCCGCCCACACACCGATAATGAATCCAAACAGGCTGAAGGTGAAAGCGGTTAAAAACAGGAACAACAGCATCCACAGCGGGTGTTCAATGTGCAATGGCACAAACAAACCGGCAGTAGCGAGAATCACCAAACCCACAATTAGAGATTTGGTGGCAGCAGCACCCACGTATCCCACGATGATTTCAAAATAGGAGATGGGAGCGGAGAGAATTTCGTAGATCGTGCCGGTGAACCTTGGAAAGAAAATGCCAAAAGAGGCGTTGGATACGCTCTGGGTCATCAACGACAGCATGATCAACCCGGGGACGATAAACGAACCGTAGGATACGCCGCTGACTTCAGTAATGCGCGACCCGATAGCCGAACCAAAAACCACAAAATAAAGCGATGTAGAGATGATCGGCGAAACAATACTCTGGAATACGGTGCGAAATGCCCGCGCCATCTCAAATCGGTATATCGCTTTTACGCCATGGATATTCACGACTTCTCTTCCACCAAATTAACAAAAATGTCTTCCAGTGAACTCTGTTCCGTTCGGATGTCCCGAAATTTGATACCTGCCGCGTTAAGCGCCGACAGCAGCGCCGTTATTCCGGTTCGCTCTTTTTGGGTATTGTAGGTATAAACCAACTGCTGACCATCGCCTGAAAGTTCCAGGGAAAATTGCTCGAGCTCGTGGGGAATCGCCTGACAAGGGGCATGTAGATCCAGAAACAGTTTCTTTTCTCCCATTTTCTGCATCAGCGTTTGCTTGTCTTCAATTAACAGCAGCTTGCCCTTGCTGATCACACCAACCCGATCGGCCATGTCCTCCGCCTCCTCAATGTAGTGAGTGGTCAGAATAATGGTGACCCCGCTGTCCCGCAATCTGCGGATCATGGCCCACATATCCTTTCGGAGTGAGACATCGACCCCCGCGGTGGGCTCATCAAGAAACAGGATTCTGGGTTCGTGGGCAAGCGCCTTGGCAATCATTACACGGCGCTTCATCCCCCCGGAAAGCTCAACAATGCGATTGTCTTTTTTATCCCAGAGGGACAATTCCCGCAGAATAGTCTCGACGTACGCCGGGTTGGGAGGCCGACCAAATAATCCACGGCTGAAAGTTACCGTATTGAAAACCGACTCAAATGCCTCGGTAGCCAGTTCCTGGGGCACAAGCCCAATGAGCTCGCGACTCTGTCGATACTGTTTTACGTTGTCGAAGCCACCTATCGTTATCGCACCTGAAGTCGCGTTTACCAGACCGCAGATAATGCTGATCAACGTGGTTTTCCCGGCCCCGTTAGGACCTAAAAGCGCCAGAATCTCACCGTCTTCAATATCAAGAGTGACATTTTTTAATGCGTTAAATCCATCCTCATAGGTTTTACTGAGGTCGGAAACACGAATCAGGGAGTTGATGTGACCGGAGTCAGACACGAGGGTCCACTAGTACAAAGGTATTGAATGACGTTTACAATAGGTAGTTGGGGTCACTCGCAACTGCGATCAACCCGCGCGGCACATTAACTGTCGGCGATCACTAAAGCAAGTCCGGGAACCTGTACTTCTGAGCTTGCCGCAGAAGACCCCGCGATCTGAACTGTATCCCGATACCAATGTCCATTTACTCAATTCCCCTGATCCGAGCCCGTCAGCACACTGTCATGAAAAAGAGCCTAAACACAATTCGAAGCTTCAAGCCCATTAGCCGAACTGCAAGACTCACGGATAACGACGTCACTGACGAAGCTCTGTTTAATCGCCGTCGAAACTTTATCAAGGCGGGCGCCTGCCTGTCACTGGCCGCGTACTGGCCGGAACTGGCCAGAGCGAACGCCGCCTCTTACGCGGAAAAATTCAACAATCTCGTTACCACTCATCAGGTCGACGATGAGCTGAACAGCTGGGACGACATTACCTCATACAATAATTTTTATGAGTTGGGGCTGGACAAATCGGACCCTAAACGCAACGCCAGTGCGCTGGAGACTGACCCCTGGTCGGTGGAAATATCGGGTGAATGCAACAAACCGGGGACGTATACCCTCGAGGACATACTGAAGCCCCACGCTTTTGAAGAACGCATCTATCGATTCCGCTGCGTGGAAGCCTGGTCTATGGTTATCCCCTGGGTGGGATTTTCACTCGGTGATTTGTTAAAGCGGTTTGAACCGAACGGCAATGCGAAATACGTGGCCTTTGAGACGATTTACGATAAAGCCCGTCCTTTGCCCGGCCAAACCCGACCGGTACTGAACTGGCCGTATCGCGAGGGACTGAGGATGGATGAAGCGATGCATCCGTTAACACTGATGGTCACCGGTCTTTACGGCAAGATCCTGCCCAATCAGAATGGCGCTCCACTGCGTCTTATGGTGCCATGGAAATATGGCTTCAAAAGTATCAAATCCATAGTAAAAATCGAATTTACAGAGGACGAGCCACCCACCAGCTGGAACCTTTCGGCACCTAATGAATACGGATTTTATGCAAACGTAAATCCAACGGTTGATCATCCGCGATGGAGCCAGCGCACGGAACGACCGGTGGGTCAGTTTTTCCGAAAGAAAACGCTGATGTTCAACGGATATGAGGACGATGTGGCTGAGCTGTATGACGATATGGACTTAAGTAAATTCTACTGATTGACCACAGACGGTGCTATTTTTCGATCGTCTTTAAGTCTTCCCGCTGAATGATTGCATGGCCCTGCGACCGGACAAGATTTGTCTGTTTGTGCTGGCACTGGTGCCTTTCGCGTGGTTGCTATTCGGTCTGTTTAACGGATCCCTGGGACCTAATCCCGTCGAAACGCTGACCCACGAAACGGGTGACTGGGCGCTGCGCATCCTGTTAATCAGTTTGGCGATCACTCCGCTCAGACGGGTTTTCCGCCTCAATCGTCTGATTGCCTACCGACGGATGCTCGGGCTGTTCGCGTTTTTCTACGCCGTGCTGCACTTTTCGATCTATCTGGTTTTCGATCATTACTTTGATCTCAATACCATTATTGAGGACATTATTAAACGCCCCTACATCACCGTTGGCTTTGCGGCTTTTCTGATTCTGATACCGCTCGCGGCAACGTCGTGGACTGCGCTTCAGAGTCGTATGGGCAAACGCTGGATCCGGTTGCATCAGACAGTCTACGCGGCTGCGATACTGGCCGTTATACACTTTCTTTGGCTGGTTAAGGCGGACATCACCGAACCCGCAATTTATGGCGGGGTTCTGGCGTTATTACTGGGTGTTCGTGTCTATTACTTTTATCGGCGACGCAGCCGAAAGAGGTAAATGCTTCAGCGCGAGTGCGCTGTCATTCGATCATTCTGTTTCCACCAGATTGTGGCTGTCAGACGCCGTCAGATCCAGCTTGTAGGCGCGCCGCATTTCTTCAATGAATTTGAGTGTGTCGGCAGAAAAAGGGGACTTGCCCTCAAAACTGTGCAGCACGATACCCTCGATCAGATCACCCAGCCCCATCTCCTTGTGTGCGGCAATCGACTTTAAAACCTTGAGCACTCGTTTTTCAATTCGGACCCCGGTTTGAATGCGTTCAACTTTTTTTGATGGCATTTTTCAATGCTCAGCGATTAAGTTGGTACCATGGTACCATCAATTATTCTGCGATTACACATGACCTGTCATCACGTTGCTACCTCTGTCCAACAATACCCTGGGAATTCTCTGGGCACTTCTTGCGGCTGCGCTTTATGCAGCGGTTGCCGCGATGGCCAAAGTCGCCGTCGAGAGTTACCACGTTCTACAGATACTGTTTTTTCAGCAAGTCGTGGTTTTCACCTTGTCGATGCCAGCACTGATCCGAAATTACCCTGAAGGACTAAAAACGAGATTTCCAGGTCTGCACGCTATCCGCCTGGGCGGCGCGTTCGTAGCGCTTGCCTGCGGAATCTGGGCGGTCGAGCTGTTGCCACTGACAACTGCAATCACACTGGGATTCACCCAGGGATTTTTCATTATCTTTTTCGCGATCACAGCACTCGGTGAACGCGTGGGACTGCACCGAATCGGCGCCGTGGTCGTCGGGTTTGTCGGCGTGTCGGTGATTATGAGGCCCGCGGCCGATGGTGTCTTTGATAGTGCGTTGTTTGTGCCGCTCACGGCCGCTCTCGGTGCTGCACTCGCGGTAGTAGCTGTTCGGAAACTTTCGCAGACCGAATCCACTGCCACGCTGCTGGTGTATCAATCGACCTTTGTGGGTCTGCTGTCCGGCGTACCTTTGCTGCGGTACTGGGTGACACCGAGCTTTGCCGACACTCTGTTTCTGCTGGCAATCGGACTGATCGCTGCAGCGGGCCAGTGGGCGGGAATTAGAGCTTTAAGGGCAGGAGAAGCCAGCGTCGTCGGTGGTATGCAATACAGCCAGCTCATTTTTGCGGCACTTCTAGGGTTTGTCCTGTTCGACGAAGTTCCGGACCGAAATACACTGATCGGATCAGGCATCATCATCCTGTCGGCGGTCTATCTCCTGTATCGGGAATCACGGCATCGTGATCACCGCTAGTTCCGTCCATCAGACTGCACTGCTCCGATTCAGGGGTGAGAGGGGTATCACCACCTTTTGTGTGAATCAGATTCATCGATATACTTAGCGCGCCATGTTTTCCACGCCTCACACTGTCCTCGTCCCTTTTGTTCTGCTGGCTCTGGCCGGCTGTGATCTGGGGCCGTCCAACATCGAATCTGCGCCAAAAAGTCAGATTCTGCATCTGGGCAATGGTACCGAACCACAGGACCTGGATCCTCATGTGGTCACAGGTGTGACTGAAAACAACATTATCACCGCACTTCTTGAGGGACTGGTCAGCGAAAATCCGATCACTCTGGCACCGGAGCCTGGAATCGCTCAGAGCTGGAGCGTCGACGACAGCGGCATCCGCTATTCATTTAAGCTGCGAGATTCAGCCCGATGGTCAAATGGTGATCCGGTCACCGCGCACGATTTCGTCTGGTCCTGGCAGCGCATGCTTTCTCCCGGACTGGCCGGGGAATACGCGTATCAACTGTTTACAGTAAAAAACGCTGAAGCCTTTAATCGAGGGGATATCGACAACTTTGACGAGGTCGGGGTTAAAGCACTGGATACCCAAACTCTGGAAGTTGTCCTCGAAAATCCGACACCGTATTTCCTCTCACTGCTCGCACATTACTCAACATTTGCAGTCCACCCGGACACCATCATGGCGTTTGGCAAAATGGATCAGCGCGGAAGCTTGTGGACAAGGGCGGGGAATTTTGTCGGCAACGGGCCGTTTGTGCTGAAAGCGTGGCGCCTGAACTATGTCGTTGAAGTAGAACGAAACCCCTATTACTGGGATGCAGACCGGGTTCGACTCAACGGTATTCGCTTTTACCCGATTGACAATGCAAATACTGAGGAGCGCATGTTTCGCACCGATGTACTGCACGCAACCAGCACCACACCATCCGATAAAATTGAGGTCTATCAGGACCAACAGCCTGACAGGATATTCATCAGTCCATACCTCGGCACCTACTTCTACCGCTTCAATGTCACGCGCCCTCCTCTGGACGACTATCGGGTTCGACGGGCTTTGTCCATGACGGTCGATCGCGAGGCGATCGTAAACTCCGTAACGAAAGGCGGGCAGTTACCAGCCTTCAGTTTCACTCCACCAAATACACAAGGCTACTTTCCGCCGGATCCACTGATTCAGTTTGATCCGGTTGGTGCCCGATCACTGCTTGCCGAAGCCGGTTTTCCTGAAGGTCAGGGGTTTCCGAAATTGACCCTGCTTTACAACACCAGCGATGGACATCGACGAATCGCGGTGGCGATTCAGCAAATGTGGAAAGAACATCTGAATATAGAAATTGAACTGGAGAATCAGGACTGGAAGGTATACCTGTCGAGAACCCGGGATCTGGACTACGACATTTCGCGAGCAGGATGGATTGGTGACTATCCGGATCCCAATACGTTTCTCGACATGATGCTGGGCGGTGGTGGTAACAATCGAACCGGCTGGGAAAACCCGGATTACGATGCACTGATCAGACAGGCCGCTACAACGACCGACAACGCCACACGATTCGAGCTGTTCGAAACAGCCGAAAGCATTCTTGATGCGGAAAGTCCACTACTGCCGATTTATACGTATACGCGAGTTGCGCTTAAGCACCCCAGTCTAAGAGGGTGGTATCCAAACGTTCTGGATCGACATCCATACAAATATGTCTATATTGCAGAGTCGGACGAGGTGCAACAATGACGCGAATGGTGATATCCAGACTGCTGCAGGCCATACCGGTGCTGTTCCTCGTTATCGCAGTCACTTTTTTTCTGATTCGCCTCGCTCCGGGCGGACCCTTCGACAATGAACGCCAGCTGCCTGAGCAAATTCAGCAGAACCTGCTCGCCTCTTACAATCTCGATGCACCGATGCATCAGCAGTTTCTGGATTACCTGGGCAATCTGTCGAAAGGGGATTTTGGACCCTCCTATCGGTATCCAAACCGGAGTGTGACCGAGCTGATTCGAACGGGGTTGCCGATTACGCTGGAGCTTGCGTTCTATGCAATTATTATTGCGCTTGGTATCGGGATTTTGGCAGGCGCCATAGCTGCTCTGAGACCCGGCACCCTGCAGGACTATGTTCCGATGGCGCTGGCGATGACCGGTATATGTCTGCCGGCATTTCTGCTCGGCCCTCTTCTGGTGTTGATATTCGGCATTTGGCTTGGTTGGCTTCCGGTCTCAGGCTGGGGTTATTCTCCCGGCGATAAAATTCTGCCATCAATAACGCTGGGTTCGGCCTACGCCGCTTACATTGCACGACTGGTGCGCGGCGGAATGCTCGAAACCTTGAGTCAGGACTACATCCGAACAGCCTATGCCAAGGGCTTGTCGACGACACAAGTCGTCTGGGATCACGCACTGCGCGGAGGACTTATCCCGACAATCGCGTTTTTGGGTCCGGCATTGGCGGGTCTTTTAACCGGCTCTTTTGTAGTGGAGACCATATTCCAGATTCCGGGACTGGGCCGGTTTTATGTCCAGGCGGCCTTTAATCGCGACTACACAATGATTCTGGGAACCACAATTCTGCTGGCATCGCTCATTGTCATAATGAATCTGCTCTCCGATCTGATCAGTATCTGGATCAACCCAAAGCTGAGAGATCCTTCCAGAGAGTCTTCCAATGGGTAGCTCGATTGATTTCCATCCCGCTGGTTCGGTCTGGCACGATGCGCGACGTCGTTTAAAACGGAATCCGCTGGCCATGATCGGACTTGCCTATCTCATCGCGATATCGCTGTTGGCCATTTTGACTCCGTGGATTGCACCTTACTCATATGAAACGCAAAACCTCCAGCTGGGCGCTTCGGCTCCATCCGCAGACCACTGGCTTGGTACCGACGTACTCGGACGGGATTTGCTGACCCGCATTCTTTATGGCAGCCGGGTTTCATTAATGGTGGCCCTGGCGGCTACCGGCGTTGCTCTGGTAATTGGCATCTCATGGGGCATTTTTGCCGGCTTCCGTGGCGGTATGACAGACGCAGTGATGATGCGAATCGTGGATATTCTTTACGCACTGCCGTTCATGATATTCATCATTCTTCTGATGGTTGTCTTTGGGCGCAGTATTGTCTTGCTGTTTCTCGCAATTGGTATGGTCGAGTGGCTAACAATGGCGCGCATCGTGCGTGCGCAGGTTCTGCATCTCAAACAGCAGTCTTTTGTGTCAGCCGCCAAGGTCACCGGTCTGTCAGATCTGCAAATTATGCGTCGTCATTTGCTGCCTAATGTCGTTGGCCCCGTAATCGTATACATCACTCTGACCATACCCGGTGTCATGCTGCTCGAAGCATTTTTGAGTTTTCTGGGACTGGGGATCCAGCCTCCTCAGAGTTCGTGGGGTGTTCTGATTGCTGAAGGCGTCGAAACCATGGAAGAGTTTCCATGGCTGCTGGTGTTTCCCGGACTGGTAATGTCGGCGACCCTTTTTGCTCTGAATTTTTTGGGTGATGGACTGCGCGATGCACTCGACCCACGCGCCAGCATGCGGGCATCGAAATGAACAATCCGCTGCTCGAAGTCCGCGATCTGACCGTTGAATTTGCGAACACCGATGCGCCTGCCGTTGATCAAGTCAGTTTCACCCTGTCAGCGGGTGAAACAATTGGCATTGTAGGTGAATCGGGGTCAGGCAAGTCAGTTTCGTGCCTGTCTATTCTGGGACTGCTTCCTCATGGCAGCCGTGCAACAGTTACCGGAACAGTAAGACTCGACGGCGAGAATATATTTGACCTGCCCAAAAAAGCCATTCGAAGACTTCGAGGCGAGCAGATCAGTATGATTTTTCAGGATCCAATGTCATCGTTGAATCCTTATCATCGAATTGGACGGCAGATCATTGAACCGGCGGTAGTTCGCGGTGTATCAGAAAATGAAGCGAAACAAGCCGCTCTGCAACTTTTGATTGATACCGGTGTTGCGCACGATCCGGCCGACGCAGAAATCCGTTACCGGCAGTACCCCCACGAGTTTTCGGGGGGAATGCGGCAACGCGTAATGATCTCAATTGCTCTGATCACGAACCCAAGAATATTGATTGCTGATGAACCGACGACAGCGCTCGATGCAACCACACAGAGACAGGTTCTGTCGATCATAAAAAATCTGCAGGCGGACCGGAACGTTGCACTGCTGTTTATATCTCACGATTTGAACGTGGTTCGACAGGTGGCCGACCGCGTGCTGGTCATGAAGTCCGGCAAGGTGGTCGAACAGGGACGTTGTGAAGAGGTGCTGGAATCACCCAGACACCCCTATTCGAAACAACTGATCGACTCGGTTCCCAGAGAAACCAAGAAAGAATCATCCAGAATGGAGTTTGAGATTGAGAATGACCTGATTAAACTGACTCAAGTTGGCGTTGATTTTCGAGTCGGGAAACGCCTGCATACCGCTGTCGACAGTGTAGATCTTGCTATTCGGTACGGCGAAGTATTGGGACTCGTCGGTGAATCCGGATCCGGAAAATCAACGATCGCAATGGCCATTAATCGCTTGTGCCGATTGTCCAGAGGTGAAATCCATCTGGACGGTGAATCAATACAGAAAATACCTGACGAACGGCTGAAACAATTCCGCAAGCACGTGCAGCTTGTGTTCCAGGATCCATACAGTTCGCTCAATCCTAGGATGAATGCTTACGAGACCATCGCCGAACCGTTGCGTGTGCATCGTCTGGTGCACGATGAACGGGAGGAGTTGAGTCGGGTCGTTGAGCTGGCGGAGCAGGTAGAGATTGACCCACGCGATCTAAAGAAATATCCCCATGCTTTTTCGGGGGGACAGCGTCAGAGAATCGCTATCGCTCGGGCAATTGCAGTCAACCCTCGTCTTTTAGTTGCCGATGAGTGTGTTTCCGCACTCGACGTGACCATTCAAAAGCAGGTCATGGATTTGCTGCTGCAACTCACAAGAAGCCTGGATATGGCCATGTTGTTTATTTCACATGACCTGGCCGTCATTCGCTATATGTCTGATCGAGTGGCTGTGATGAAAGACGGAGCGATTGTCGAATTGAACGACACGCGCTCTTTGTTCAAAGCCCCGCAAAACGAGCACACCAAAGAACTTATCCAATCCATGATTTAGAGAGCCTCTGCAAAAACTTCTTTGCCTATGCTTCCCGCCGAAACATCAATCTATTTGCTGCGTCATGGACAAACACAATGGAACGTGAAGGGCAGATATCAGGGTGGTCTGGATTCGCCTCTGACAGAAAAAGGCAAACAACAGGCGCGTGATTCAGGGAGAAAGCTTGCCCGACATCTGAATAATGCAAGCCGGTGTCAAATCGTTTCCAGTCCACAGGGTCGGGCGCTTCATACCGCCGAGCTGGTCGCGCTCGAGCTGGGCTGCGATCCGCAATGCGTTCAAACCGATCCGCGACTGAAAGAAATCTCATTCGGCGAATGGGAGGGAAAAACTATGGACGAAATCAAACGGGAGTATCCAGATGAATTTGTTGCACGTACTAATGATCGCTGGAGAGTTGCGCCCCCGCAGGGAGAATCCTATTCCGGTGTCGCTACGCGTCTAAAAAGCTGGAGTCACGATCTTGTTGTGTCCGGTCACTGCATAGTGGTCAGTCATGGCTGCACTGGCAGAATTCTGCGGGGTCTTATTGGTGATCTTTCACTGCAGGAAATTTCCTCACTGGACGAGGCCCATGAGAATATCTATCGACTCTCAAACGAGAGTTGTGAGTTACTCTAGCCGGCTATTGATCAAAATGATATTCGGGTCGTTCCGGCGCCAGCTGTTGACGACCAAGAATATAATCCGCTGCCCGGTAAGCAATCATCTGAGTCGGAGCATTCAGATTACCACTCACTATATTTGGCATGACTGAAGCATCCACAACAAACAGATTCTCGAGGCCGTGCACTTTCAGTTGCGGATCGACAACTGACTCGTCGTCCGTTCCCATTTTGCAGGTGCCACAGGGATGGTAGTCGGTAGAGACCGTGCTGCGAATATAGCTCTCAATGTCTGCCCTTGATGAAAGTTCGGGCGCCGGCGTAATGCGCTCCCCGCGAAACTCGTCAAAAGCGGGTTGCGCCATCAGCTCCTGCATGGTGTGGTGCGCCTCGACCAGTTCATTGACATCGAATTCATCGCTTAGATAATTGAACTTTGCCGCTGGTCGATCCGCAGGATTGTCTGAAATAAGCGACACGTGGCCCCTGCTTTGCGGTCTCAGCTGATCCACATGAATTTGATATCCCTGAAACAGACGAATTTTTCTGCCCGTGTATTCGCTGTACACCGGGGTGAAATGATACTGCAGGTTTGGATGAGTCGCCTGGTCATTGCCGTAAACCAGACCGCCCATTTCCCATATATTGGATGCCGCAACGCCCTTTCTTGTCAGCAGCCACTGCAGACCGGCACTGAGCTTGCTGAGCGGTCGGGTCAGGTAATCCAGCGAAACCGGCTTTTTGCAATAGAATGCTGTGTGAATGTAGGGGTGATCCTGCAGGTTTTGTCCAACACCCGGAAGATGGTGTGACACGTCAATACCGTGCTCCTTCAGCTCGTCGCCCGGACCAATACCTGAAAGCATCAGCAATTGAGGGGACTTGATTGCGCCCGTGCACACCACAATGCCCTTTGCAGCATGCGCTGTTCTGACTTCGCCGCGGTAGTCGTACTCGACTGAACGCGCGCAGCTTCCGTCGAGAACAATGCGGTGAATTAATGCATTGGAAAGCACAGTGAGATTTTTGCGCGACAGTGCGGGTCGAAGATGGGCAACCGCCGCACTGCATCGCCTGCCGTTCCTCACCGTGCTGTCCAGACGAGCGATGCCCTCCGGCTTGTACCCGTTCAGGTCCTCGGAAATTCCCTGGCCCGACTGTTCGCCAGCCAGCAACAGTGCGTCAAACAACGGATTTTCAAGCTTACCTTTGGTGACCCCCAAACGGCCCTGGTCTCCTCGCCATGCACTGCCACCACGATCACTTGATTCGCAGTGCTTGAAATACGGCAGGCAATTTTCAAATCGCCACTCCTCAAGCCCTGAAATTCGCGCCCAGTCATCATAGTCTCGCGGATGCCCGCGCATATACACCATCGAATTTATTGAAGAAGAGCCGCCGAACACCTTGCCTCTTGGTAATTCGATCTGGCGATTTTCAACTCCCGCATCCGGCTCGGCCAAATAATTCCAATTAATGGATGGATCCCGATACGCGCTGTAAACCCCTGCGGGAACGTGAATCAGCAGCTTGTTGTCGACAGGTCCGGCCTCCAGCAACAAAACCGTGTTTTCACCTGACGCACTCAGCTCGTTGGCCAGCACACAACCCGCTGATCCGGCTCCCAGAATCAAATAATCGAATTCAATACTCTCGCGCATGAAGCAAAACTATCACAATCCACCGGTTGCACTACAGAGTGATTTCCATCGATCACACATCAGTTTCATCTCTGAGTCCCGACAAGTAACATAGTGCAGTTTTGGGTATCGCAAAAAATACCTCCGAGAAACCCGGCCCGTGAATGGTTAAAATTGCGACCTGAAACAATCAGCATACGGTAAGCAAGTGGCTTTCGGGCACAGCAGACTTTCATTTATCACATCGATATTCTGAATGATTTTGGGGAAAAAGAGTCGCCAGCAGGTTATGGGAACCACGCATACAATGAACACTTCAACTTCCAATAGCGCAGTTGGGAATGTTGCGATGATATGGGGCATCGCCGGGTTTCTGCTTTTGCTTGTTTATGCCATTGTCAGACTCACACCGATCGCATGGGAAGCCCTCCAGCACTCGTTAACCTGGATGCAGTGGCTTTTATTGATCGGCAACACGCTGTTCATGGCGTACAGCGAAGGCTATCGAGGTTTTCAGGTTGGGTATTCACCCAGAGTTGTCTCCCGAGCGATGTATTTGCGGAGAAACGCGACTGCTTTCAACACGATCTTCGCACCGCTTTTTTGTATGTCTTATTTTTCAGCGCCGCGTCGTCGCGTCATCACCAGCTGGGTTTTGACTGTTGCAATAATCATCCTGATCATCCTGTTTCACAAACTGTCTCAACCCTGGCGGGGCATTCTGGATGCGGGTGTGGTTGTAGGTTTGTCGTGGGGCACCGTATCAACGGTACTGATCGGGTATCAGTATTTCTCAGGAGCTGCCGATCCTGTCGATCCGGAAATTGTTTAGACGCTTCAGACTACTCTGACAAGCAGGTATTACGCATCCTGCAGCGCACGAATCCTCTCGGCAAGTGGAGGATGCGTCATGGTCAGTTTTTTCAGTCCAACAACTCCCAGAAGCCCGCCGTTTATTCCCAGTGCTTGCATTTGTGCCGGCAATTGAGCCGGCTCCTGAAGCAGCTGAAGTTTTTGCAACGCAGAAATCATTTTCTCTTTGCCGGCGAGTTCGGCACCTCCGGCGTCAGCTCGGTACTCTCGCCAGCGACTGAACCAGCGAACAATCAGCGTCGCCAAAAATCCCAGTATCGTCTGAGTAATCATATAACTGAACCGGTAGCCCATTCCTCGTCCGTATCCATATCCGGTTCGGTTGTAACCCTGCCCGCCGCGTCGATCAAGCGCCGCAGAGACAACCTGAGAAAAAATAATGACGAATGTATTCAAAACACCCTGTATCAGCGTGAGTGTCACCATATCTCCATTCGCGATATGACTAACCTCGTGTCCGAGCACAGCTTCGACCTCGTCGCGATTCATTGTCTCAAGCAAGCCGGTGCTGACAGCAACCAGCGATGAGTTTTTGTTTGCTCCTGTGGCAAACGCGTTGGGTGCGGGAGAATCAAATACGGCGACATCCGGCCGGCCGATACCCACCGCGTCCGCCTGACGATTCACGGTGTCGACAAGCCACGATTCCATCTCATTTACCGGTGATTCGATAATTACGGCGCCGGCGGATTTCTGCGCCATTTTCTTCGACATGATGAGAGAAATGAAGGAACCCGCCATTCCCATAATGCCGGCCATCACAATCAGCGGCGTCCAGCTCATGTCCGGTCGATTCAACCCAAGGACCGTAAACAAAAGATTCAGTACAAACAATACGGCCAGGTTTGTCGCCAGAAAAAGTCCGATTCTAATCACCAATATACCTTTATCTGTTTTCAGTTTGTGAGGATCATGTCTGAAGCTCGGGGAAATTCTCAGCCCAGACTGCGGCCACAGCATTGCTCTCTATGGTTTGATTCCACAAACGCGCAACGTTTGGAGAACTTTCCATAAGTTTGTCCAGCGAGGGGCTCCATGCTGCGATCATCACCAGATAGACATCTGCAATTGTTAGCGACGAACCGGACAAGGTGGTTTGCCCGTCCAGGGCGGTTTCAATGATTTTGAAGTCTTCGTCAATCGCTGCGGCCGACAACTGCTGAACGCCTTCCATGTCATTCCGGGAGAAGCGATCGGAATAGTAGTAGCGGAGAATGTGACCGTATGTTCTGGTGGCCAGAAAAGCCAGCCAGCGATAAGCACTCGACTTTTCTCCGGCATCTTTGCCAATCAAACCCGCGTCGGGATACGCCATATCCAGATGCAATATTGTGGCGAGTGTTTCTGTCAGTATCGAGCCATCAGGCAACACCATAGTGGGCAGTTGTCCTGCGGGATTTAGCTGAAAGAATTCGTCGGTCTGATGCTCCCCGGACTCAAGATCTACTGACGTGATCTGATGAGGTGCGTCCACCCATCTCAGCGCTATTTGAGTTACAAAAGAACCGGAGCTCTCTGCCCAATACAATGTGTACATAACTAATCTCCGGATATATTTGGATATGCTAGTGTAACCAACCGATTCTTACCCCCTATCCTACAATTGACTTTAAAAAGACACAATTCCACAGGATTGCAATCGAGACGCCTGACCGGATCGATCGGGATTGAATGTGTGCTGACTGAGTGCAAAACGCTGAGCGAATCCACAACGCGCGCGGCACTTCTTGAGCTGCTGTCACGACACCACGTCGTTGTCATTCGAGATGCTGGACTGAGTATCTGTGAACAGCTGGAGCTGACACGGTACTTTGGCTCGCCGATGGAATTGCCTTACATTACTCCGCACCCTGATCATCCTGAAGTCATTGCGGTCAAAAAAACAGCGCGCGAGAGGAATACCGGGGTTTTTGGTGGTGACTGGCACAGCGATTTCAGCTTTCTGCTGCACCCGCCGAATGGCAGCATCCTGAATGCGGTTACTATTCCACCATTCGGCGGCGATACACTGTGGGCGAATCAGGTCGTCGCTCTCGAATCACTAGACCCTGAACTACGGGATATTGTTGATCGACACGACGCTATTCACAGCGGAAAACCATACGGTGTAAAACACCAGCCGGCAGCGGACACTCAGGCAAACAGCTCCATTCAGATTTCACGCAGTAATCCCGAGGCTGATACCGAAACCCTTCACCCGTGCGTGATCAGAGACTCTCTAAGTGGACGCCGGGCGCTCTGGCTGAATCCAATTTATACAACCCGACTCTCACACCTTTCTGAAAGTGACAGTGCCGCAATATTACAGGAGATTTATCGGCACGCAGTCAGACCGGAATTCTGCTATCGTCACCGCTGGCGTGAGGGTGATCTGGTGATCTGGAACAACTTCACCACGTTGCATTATGCAGTAAATGACTATGACGGTTTCGACCGTTTACTGTATCGTACGACATACAGAAATATATAAACGCCAATGTTTCAGGAGGATGGTAACAATGACGATGGCGAACAAAGAAGTGACTTATCAGTGCGAAGGTCAGACCCTTACAGGGTATTTTTCCTGGGACGATACTATAGATAATGTGCGCCCCGGAGTGATACTGATTCATGAATGGTGGGGACTGAATGACTACATTCGAATGCGTGCCGATCAGATTGCTGAGTTGGGTTATTGCGCGCTGGCCATTGATATGTACGGCGATGGACAAACCGCAGAGAACCCAGAACAGGCAGGTGAATTAATGCAGTCTGTAACCGATAACATGTCCATCGGCACCAAACGACTCCAGGCCGGATACCAGACTCTGGTATCAGATCCACTGACGGATGCAGAGAAAACAGCCGCGATCGGCTACTGTTTTGGCGGCGCAATGGCGCTGCATATGGCCAGAACGGGAATTCCACTCAGGTCGGTAGCCACATTTCATGCCGCACTCGGATCATTTCATCAGGCCTCGCCCGGAGAAATCACGGCAGAAATACTCGTCTGCCATGGCAATGCAGACGCTATGGTGACCCAGGATCATGTCCGTGAATTTGAACAGGAGATGACGGAACTTGGAGTCACCTACGACATTCAAAGATACGATCATGTCAGTCATGGATTCACTAACCCGGAAGCGGACGCGAACCGGGAGAAGTTTTCGGTGCCGCTGGCCTACAACCAGGCTGCAGACGCTTCATCGTGGATCGCGATGCAAAACCTTCTGGCCCGAACCTTGACTTAGGGAGCCTTTGCAAAGAAAAAATGAACAGGCGCTTTCTCGGCTGCATTTTTGGATGCGGTCTTGCATTGTCCGCATCAACCGGGCTGGCAATTGATCCTGACGAGCTTTATCCGATAGAAATATTGCCTGCCATCGGCGCGGAAAAGTCAGAGGTCGATACGTTTTTTGGTGAAATCGGCGACTGCCAGTCGGTAGATTCAGGACTGCGTTGTGACTACCGAAAATACACCACTGAAGTCACTTTCATTGAAGGGCGCGCAGATTTATGGAAGTTCGAAGGCTTTAAGGACATTCCGATGGATGTTCAGCTGCTCAGGCAAATCGGCTTGCGTCCGAGTCCACCTTTCAAACGAGATGCCTACTCAATGCACTGGACCGGAATACACGGGCTCTTTGTTGTGAGCGCATTTGGCGGTAAAAATCTGTCCGGAATTGCTATCAGCCGCAATCCTCCTCCCCGATAAATCCGAAAGCGCAAGTGCGCTATTGCGAGCCCGTATAACTCCTTGCATTCGCTTCAGATGTGAGCTTTCGATTGAGTTTCGCCTCACGGTGGATCGTGTAAATCGCGGCGACGATAATCACTACAGCACCGAACACAGTGTATCGATCCGGCAAGTGTGAGAAGACCACATACCCCAGAATCGTGGCGTAAATAAGACGCACGTAATCCAGTGATGCCAGCAGAGACGCTTCGCCCATTGAATACGCGCGGATATTTCCGCGTTGTCCGAGATATGACACTACACCCAGGACCGCCAGCAATCCCCATTGCTGCCATGTCGGCGTCTGCCAGTAAAGAAACGCAGGAACTGCCATCGCCAGACCCACCAGAATAGTCTGGTACGCCAAGATAGTCTTGCCTGATTCTGTTCGCGAGAGCAGTCGAATAATAACCATGACAAGTCCCGCCGCCGAGGCTCCGGCAAGTGCATACAGGCTGTAGAAATCAAAACTGCTGGTGCCCGGTCGCACCATCAGGATGACGCCCGCAAACCCAATGAATACCGCGATCCACCGCCTTGGACCCACAGTTTCCTTTAGAATCAATATTGCAAACAGCGTTACGAAAAAGCTTTTTGAAAATCCGATCGCTGTAACATCGGCCAGGGGCATATTGATAAATGCAGTGAAGCCACAGAGCATTGCGATAAGTGCAAACCCCGCTCTCAGCAACTGCAGAAAAGGTCTTCCGGTTGACATTGTGCCGCGGAAATCAGAGACCAGCTGGGGGGATATCACCAGCAACATGCCGCACTGGCGCAGAAACAGAATCTGCGTCACGTGCAGACTCTGTCCCAGAATCTTAATTAGCAGTGCCATCAGCGCAAACGCTCCCGCCGCCGCCAGCAGTATCAGAGCCGCTTTGGCATTCCCTCCCGAAAGGCCGGAACTGTAGGGCGGACGTGTGGGCACTAAACGCGAATGAAGAATATGATCGGTGTCTGAATATACCGCGTCTTAACTTCAGCCACACCGAACTCTCAGTCTGATGCACTAAATTTGTTTCACTTCGAGACGGAACCGAGTGAATGGTTTGCGAGTACCTGCCCTAACCGTTATTATTTTCACATTACCGCCATTTACCAATCTGCTGGCTTGAACGCATCACTAACAAAAAAGGCGACCGCTGAATTTCTGGGAACTGCATTTCTGCTTGCCACGGTGGTTGGCTCTGGCATCATGGCAGAAAGGCTCTCAGGGGGAAACGTTGCACTCGCCCTTCTCGGCAACACTCTTCCTACGGGCGCTATTCTGGTTGTGCTCATTGTGATCTTCGGACCACTTTCCGGTGCGCACTTCAATCCAGCCGTGACTCTGGCTTTCCTTTCCAAAAAAGAAATCGCGGCAAAAGTTGCCCTGATTTATATCGTCGTCCAGGTTGCAGGGGCGCTAACCGGAACATGGTCTGCACACATTATGTTTGAAGAAACGGTGCTGCAGACCTCTGTCAAACAGCGCAGTGGTTTCGCGCAGTGGTTTTCCGAATTGATTGCAACATTCGGGCTGCTTATGGCAATTCTTGGTTCGCTGAAATCTCGACCCGAATTCGTTCCTTACGCAGTTGGTCTTTATATCACTGCAGCGTACTGGTTTACGGCGTCAACGAGTTTTGCCAATCCCGCCGTTACTATCGCTCGCAGCCTTACGAACACATTCAGTGGAATCGACCCATCCCATATGCCGGCATTTGTGATCGCCCAGATTGCAGGTGCCTTACTGGCTGTTGCAGTGTTTGGCTGGCTGTTCTCGATATGCAAATCGAAACGCTAACCCGTCTTCATCGTAACGTTTTACCTACCGTAAAAGACCAATGACTGAATCCAAAAACCCCACGTCCAGAAACTCAGTCGATCATTTTCTGCGCACGGCTCAAACCCAGCATATGGAACTCAGCGCGATGGCTGATCGAAAAGCCAGTATGGTTTTGGGAACCTGCATGATTCTGTTTACGCTGATCGTAGGGCAGATTCAGGTGGTCGACGAAAAGCTGCCACTTTTTATCATGGCTGTCACGGCAGTCGTATCAGCTGTGTTTGCGATACTGGCCGTCATGCCAAACTTCAAAAACCGAAGTGGAGAAAGTCAGAACCTTCTGTTTTTTGGTACTTTTGCAAAAATGTCAGAGCAGGAGTACATCGACACGATGTTTGCCACGATGGAGAGCAACAGGGACGTCTATCAGACCCAGATTCGGGACATTTACCAGATCGGTCAGGTGCTGTATCAGAAGAAATACCGCTTTCTTCGATACAGCTATATTTGTTTTCTTTTAGGTCTGTTGGCAACCAGCGCTGCGGGCGCTGCTTTGATCGTTTCCTGACCCGACGCTCAAAACTCAAATCGGCCGATACATCGGATAAAGCAACGCGGCCTCTTCACGATACCGAAGTTTCAGTACAACCCAGATCGCGCGAATATCGTGATCGAACTTTTCTCCATAGATGGTCGATGGCGAAGAGTACGCCTTCAAAAATTTTGCGGTTATTATAATTGACTGATGCGTCGCTTTTTCCGCTTTTGCAATCTTGGCCTCGCTGACAGGATCATGTGCATAGACGAGTCGAAGATAGGCGTAGAGTTCAATCGATGTTCGAGCCAGATATCGTTCCAATACTCCTCGAAACTGCATGAACTTTGGCCGCAGATTGAAGTTCTTTTTTTGCCTGATCAGATCAAGAATAACAAAATAGTCCTCATCCAGATTCTGGCGCTCTGTTTTAAGGATGGAAAACAATCGCCCGTTGAACGTGGGTTTGTAGGGAGCCGGGCGATTAAAGATTTGCTCAACGGTATTTTTTTCAAGTAATACCGGGTGCCGGGTCGTATCGGAAACCGATTTCAGCTGTGCCTCAGGTGAAGAATCCGAGCCCTGAGGTTTGGCCAGCGCGATGATATTTGTCGCCATGTTGTTGCTCCTGTGCCCGCTTTGTATGTTTATGGCACGATAATTATTGCTGTAATCTCCTTAAACCAAGATCGCAACCAGCGCTCAGTCGAACAACATCTCCTTCACAACTTCACAAAGAGTACCAGAGGGTTTGTGTGTAATCGATGGTCTATCACCCCAGATACGCGAATCATCATAATTCATCAGAAATCGGCAAGATGTGACCTTTGTCACACTGAATTCGACTAATATTCACCATCCCAGGCATTGGCCGGATATATTTTGGATTCTGGTCAATGATTGGGTAGAATCCGCGCCGTTTTGACTTTTTGTGACTCATATAGATGAATTCTCTGCGGTTTAGCCGAAGTCTCGTCCTGAGGCTGGCATTTCTTCATATTGCGATCATTGCGCTGGCCAATTATCTGGTTCAGTTTCCGGTTACTGTTCTCGGCCAGATAACAACCTGGGGTATGTTTGTTTTCCCTCTGGTTGTCCTCGCGACCGATCTGACCGTCCGTTTGTCAGGGCAAACCACTGCCCGCTGGATTGTCGGCGTCGCGTATATCCCGGCCATTCTGGTAAGTGCGTGGTTAGCCGACTGGCGTATCGGACTGGCGAGCGGAACCGCCTATTTCATCGCACAGTTGCTTGATATTTTTGTTTTTCAGAAAATCAGAGCGCGAGTCAAGGCCTGGTGGGTGGCGCCGGCCATATCGACATTTTTCGCAAATATTGTTGATACCTACGTTTTTTTTGCTGGCGCATTTTATCGCTCAGCGGATGCATTCATGTCAGCAAACTGGGTCAGTATCGCTACAGCGGATCTGGTATTCAAAATCGTCGTATCCATTCTGCTTTTTCTGCCGGCCTATGGTGTTTTACTCCGGTTTATTCAGACACGCTATGCCGATGTCAGCACGGCCTGAACGCCAATCGAATACAACAAATCATTCATAAAGTTTCATTTTTTTATTCAGACGGGTTCAGAAACGATTCAGTTACCCTGCCTAAAATGGCTCCACGATCAACACCGATTATCGGTATTACTGAAGGGGCTAATGATGAAGACATCAAACTTTTTGAAAACCGTTTTGGCAGGTGCGCTTGTTGGCGCTACCTTTAGTGTCTCTGCCGACAGCGGCGACCGCGAACCCAAGGGACACAAAAAACACTATTCCAACGGATGTGCGCACTACCAGATCAGCGTATACGGTGGTGACGGTGCAGTCAGGTTAATGAGCAATCCGAGTGACTTGCGACGTGTCTCAAACAGCAGTCGTGGCGGCAAGTTTTGTGCATCAGGTCAAACGCAGATTGAACTGGCAAAACGAAATCCTGGCACACATGTGAAGTTCGAAATAAATGGTAAACGCTATCACTTCGGCCAGGGCGATCACGGTCACAGACACCTGAAAGGCTGGTACAGAAAATACATTAATGTAAATCTGCCCTACCAGAGCAGCCATTACGGCTACAACTCAAAGCCCTATAGCGCACCAGTCCGACAGGGACATTACGGATATAACAATCATTATCCTCGCGGATACAACAACGGTTACAGCAACCATGGATACAGTGGTAACCGCGGATACAACCGGCGGAACCACAATCATGGCAGCTACTATAATGATGAGTACGCCGGTGGATACGGTCACGGTCAAGGGTATTCGCACCGCCAGTGGTTTTCGTCCCACAGCCGAAAACAC
The DNA here is from genome assembly GCA_039029455.1 of Pseudomonadota bacterium. Lineage (GTDB taxonomy): Bacteria > Pseudomonadota > Gammaproteobacteria > Arenicellales > Poriferihabitantaceae > JBCCGE01. Next base: position 21,355 of record JBCCGE010000040.1, read on the forward strand.
AAAAGAGCACACAAGCGCGGATACGATCATATCCACCGCGGCGCATATTTCGCATTCCGATAATCTGAGCTCAGCAAGCGTAACCACCTGAATAATCCGGGGCTGACGGGTTTGAAACTCGCAGCCCCGATGATATTGCAGCGATCTTTATCCGCTAATTTAACGAGTAGATCTGCCCGTCTGGGCTGAAGCTTTTGGAAAACTGGTCGCGCGTTGGCGACTAATCCTGAATCCATCAATTTAAGTTGGCAATGCGTGCAACAACCTGCAAAAATTTTGTCAGCGATGAAAGCACATTACGGCACGTGTTTATATTCGGCGCATAGTCGTTTTGGACGGTGATAACTTATTCAAAGGTCTGAACCCACTGCCCAGGAGCTATTCGATCATTGGTCGGCGGAGAATCACTCGGCACTTGAGACACGGTGCAACCTGGCAGCGTCGTCCGATTTAGCACGCAAAATCTCCAAACGATAAAACTTGAGAGCATTCTGCACCAGAATCCGGGCGACATCCTGATCGTCGAAGGAATCGGTAATCAGTCGGTAGTGCTCACTGCCGAAACGTTGCCGCGCCCGCGTCGAAGGAAGGTCAGTTCCAAACATAAGGCACTCGGGATTTACATTGTTAAGCAACTGCAGGCTTTCCAGCGGCTGCCAGTCCAGTCGACCAAATCCTGTGGCCTTGATTCGGATACCTTGTTCAGCGAGTCGGCACAGTGTTCCGATTCCATCCAGCCGCAAACCGAGGTGATCAATACTGGCTGCCGGCAATGTTGGCAGCAACGTCTCCAAAGAACCCAACATGCTGCTGTCTAAATACAGTTCAATGTGCCAGCCTGCAAGGTCGAATACCCTGTGGGCAATCTCTCTGACATCTTTTGCTGTTGTCGCGGCTCCCCGGAACAAATTGATTCTTGCGGCGCGAATGCCGTGTTCATCCAGTGCAAGAATCTGTTGATCCGTGCTGTCAATCGGCAGGTTGGTCACACCCACAAACCCGGGTCCGAGATTCCGCAGCGAATGTATAAGGTAGCCCTGATCCGTTCCCTGAAAGGACCCGCTGACCACAGCACCACCCAGCACCTCGAAGCTATCAACTTCGAGCATATAGTTCGGAATTCGATATGACTCGGGAGTGAATCCATTGTTTTCAATAATCGGGTAGTCAGTATCGATGATGTGAAAATGTGCGTCAAAAAACGGTGGAGGTGTATTATTCGAAGGCACGGTTAAAAATCATATATTCGGATGAAACGAGTATTCTGCAGCGATAACTTCCAGGTCAATGCACTCGGACAGGGCACCTGGCATATGGGCATGGATGCGTCTCGAGCCGCCTCAGAAGCGGATGCCCTTCGATTCGGCATTGATCTGGGAATGACCCTGATCGACACCGCAGAAATGTATCACGACGCCGAGACAGTGGTTGGGAAGGCGATTGCGGGCAGGCGGGATGAGGTCACTCTGGTGAGCAAGGTGCTTCCGGGCAACGCATCATACAAGGGCACCATTGACGCGTGTGAGCGCAGTCTCCAAAAACTGCAGACTGAGGCAATAGACTGGTATCTCCTGCACTGGCCGGGCTCGCACCCTCTGGGGGAAACACTGGAAGCGTTCAGCACACTCAAACGTCAGGGAAAAATACGTGCGTTTGGGGTCAGCAACTTTGACTATGACGATATGGCGACCGCCCGCGGCCTCGATTTCGGTGAGGATATCGTTACCAATCAGATTCTCTACAATCTTGAATGCAGAGGCGTTGAATGGGATCTGATTCCGTGGTGCCGGCAAAACAAAATTCCGGTAATGGCGTACTCACCACTCAATCAGGCTCGCCTGAATTTTGCGAATCTGAAGTCCGTTGCCGCCAGACACAATGCCACTCCTGCGCAAATTGCGCTGGCATGGTTGCTGCACCAGGACCAAATCATTGTTATTCCAAAATCAGGCAACAGAGCTCGGGTAGAGGAAAATTCGAAAGCTGCCATCATAGAATTGGACGCGACCGATCTAAGTGAGCTGGACCGGTTTTTCCCGCCGCCTGATCACGCCATGCCTCTCCAAATGCTGTAACGGCCTACTTCCAGGCAAAGCGCGGCTGATCATAGTGGGAAACCCGGATACTGTTTCCATTCATTCCGCACTCATAGAACTGGTAAATCATGGCTGCGGTGGGTGCATAAATCTGATGCCCGATTGTTGGCAGATCGATGCTGAAAACGGGTCGCTCAGAAGACTCACCCGGCTCCAAAACGATCAAACCGTCATTTTCCAGCTCACATAGCGGTACATAGAAAACTTCGGCAACCTCATCTGGGTTGGGCTGTATATCGGCGGCTGTTTCCGCCCACATCACCACAGGCGTAATGCAGAAACCCGATCGAGTCGCGTAGTCATCCAGACATCCCATAATATCGTTCTCGGTCACACTCAGACCCAACTCTTCTTCGAGTTCACGCAAAGCAGCCCGCTGTGCAGTCTCGCCCCTGTCCAGCTTGCCTCCCGGAAGCGCATACTGACCGGCGTGTCTGCTCATCCTTGAAACTCTTCGGGTCAGCGCGAAACACGGCAGACCTGGATACTGTGGGTGCTCCATAACAACAATCGCCACCGCAGCCCTCCTGAGACAGTCACTGTCGATACGCTCTACGGATGTTTCGGCTAAATTGCGCCGTATTGCATACTGGAGTTCCGGCAGGAATTGTCTGGAATTCAAAAAGACACCTTTAGAAAAGATAGAGTTTCACCATCAGTATATCCAGAATTCAGCGTTTTTTTCCAAAGTTCGACGGCGCCAGCTGGAGCCTCCTGTCGTACACTACGGTGCATAGAGCCTTAGGCAATCGACCCTGTATTGTCATTTTAGGGACACTTTAACGCACATATTCCGGAGGTCGCTATGCTACCCATGGGCACAATTATGACGGCAGCGATGTTTCTTGGCGCCGTAGCATTAGGTCCGTTGTTTTTCCTTCGCCAAAAAACCGGACACCTATTCAACGCAGTCGCAATTCTTGTTATAGCAGCTGGAGCGTGGAATGTTTTTTGGTATTGGCTCAGACACCTGACTGAATTCTGGGGTGTGATGGCTTTGGGATCAGGGTTGATAATGATCCTTTGCGGCTACCTGCTCTCAGACAAGAGTGGCAACCCAAAACCGTTAGCGCGTTGGGTTACTGCAATGCTGCTCGTTGCGTTTGGTCTGAGATATGCTCTGACCATTGCTTCACTTTAATACTGACCTAACATTAAACGCCATTTAAAATCCATTCTCGCAATCAACCAACAAGCCAGGCTCTCTATTCCACATATTCGTTAAATGTCACCGCGTACCACAACGTACCATCGAATTCTGCACTGACCATCGCCTGTTCCTCATTAAATTGATAAAGACGCGTCAGTTTAGTGTCAGCACCGTAGTCTTTCCATTCGCAATCACCGGCGGCAAGTATGTCAGCGAGCGTCTCGAGAAAGTTATCCCGATCATTCTCGTATTGATCGTAGAGATCGCTTCGAATTTCGGCTGTTTTACAAAAAATATTGGTGAACGAATTTTCTGAGGCTGTGACATATCCAAAGAACAGGGACAGGAATATAGCTGTCAATAGTTTCATTTCGATAAACTGGCGTTGGAAGAATTTAAAAAGTTTTTTACCAGCGCCTCAAGTTCGAACACATGTTTATCAACCGTGTTCATGTTTCTCAGGGCCTCTGCCAACTTAAAAAGGTAATCTCTATTGGTCCCGCTGGGTCCGACCGCGTTTGCAATCCGGGTGGCGATTAAATGGTCTTGCGTGTTTCCCAGAAAGGCCGCATTGTCTTCCGTTGCAATATACACCAGTCCGTCCTGCAGAGTTCCGTCATCAAACAGCATTGGTTCGCGGAATCTCAGGTAGCCGTTCTTCTCACGAATATCGAGGTTTTCAAGCGCAGTCCGCTGAATGCAATACGCCATACCTGCGCACTCCTCACCCTCGGCACGAATCAGGGTCACCACCCTTCCGGGATAAGTCTGTGTTCCCCGATGATCATGGGATCCCTGCCAGAACCTCCTCTGCCAACCGAATATTCGGGCAGGACGACAATCCGTGTAAGGAAAATCTGCCTTAAAAATCAGCGAGCCGTATCCGAACAGCCATATGGGTCCATCGACGTCGGCAAAAGCACGATCGCGATTTTCGAGAATAGTATTCGCTGACACTCGGTTTTCGCTAGGACTCCAGAAACCGATTCATCCATTCTGCGAATTCTCCTTCTCGCGACAATCTGGAGATCATCTCCTTGTCTGGTTTTATCGGGAGTTCGGCGGGACTGACGCCATTTTTAAGGGCCTTCATGGTCTCGTAGGCCGACTGAATCGCTGCCATCACCGGTTGATGTCCCTGCAAACAGATACTGACTCCCAACTGCGACAGATAGTCCAGATCTTTGATCTCCGCCCCTGCTCCACCCAGAATCATTGGTAAGCGACAAACTTGTGCAATCTTTTCCAGATCGGATTTAGTTTGAATTCCGATCAGGAAAATCATATCCACTCCTGTGTCCTGATAGGCTTCAATTCGAGCAATCGCCTCATCAACTCCACCGAGTTTTACTGCACTGGTCCTGGCAGCAATCACCAGATCGGAATCCTGCCGGGCGTCAACTGCCGCCTGCATTTTGCCAACCCCCTCTTCGATCGTAATCATCGCCGAGCTATTTGTGAGCGCATGGGGTTTCGGTAAGTGTGTATCTTCAATCGACAAAGCCGCGACGCCCGCAGTTTCGAGTTCCTCTACAGTTCTGCGGACGTTTAGGGCATTTCCGTACCCATGGTCAGCATCCACCAGCAGTGGCAGCTCGGCGGACCGGTTTATTCGGTACGCCTGATCCGCAAATTCCGTCAGTGTCAGTAAGATGAGGTCAGGGTCACCAAGGACCGTAAGCGACGCAACCGAACCCGCGAACATGCCGATTTTGCAATCAAGCTCGACAGCCATTCTGGCACTCAGTGGATCGTACACCGAAGCAGGATAGAGACACTCTCCGCTCAGGAGATGTTGACGAAATTGTTTTCTACGACTCTGCCAGTGCATTTCTACTCCAATCGTTTTTCTTTTATGAATTCGACTTCAAATCCGGTGCAGATTCAATAACGGGTTCGGGCACTGTTGATCGATGGGGCGACTTAACGATGATCTCTCGATGAGGGAACGGTATATTGATGTCGTTTTCCTTGAACGTATCCCATAGCGCCAGCAGAACCTGTCCGCGTATATTCGTCAGACCGTTTTGAGGGTCATCAATCCAGAATCGTAATACGAAATTCAGAGACGAATCTGCAAACTCCGTCATCCAGCATACTGGCGCTCGGACAACAGAAACCCTCTGCACAGATTGACAGGCTTCAACAGACAGTTGGATCACCTGATGAGGATCACTGTCATAAGACACGCCGAACGGAACATCCAGTCGAATCAGTTTGTCAGTAAATGACCAGTTAACAACCTGTTGCGTGATCAGGTCTTCGTTTGGAATCAGAAACTCCTTGCCGTCACGGGTCACAACCGAGATAAATCGGGCCCGAAGCTCGCGTATCCACCCGAACGTTTCACCCAGCGCGATCGTGTCCCCGGGCTTAATTGATTTGTCGAGCAGAATAATAATGCCGGAAATAAAATTCGACACTACTTTCTGCAAGCCGAAGCCTATACCAACTCCAATAGCGCCCGACAGCACCGTCAGTGCTGTCAAATCAATTCCAATGCTCGACAGCGCGACAGTCAGCGCAAGTATGATCAGAACGATGCGAACGATTTTCCCGATCAGCACACGAATAGACGGCGTCAGGTCTTCGATTTGATTAATCCGACGATCAAACACCCTTCCCGCCGTGCTCGCGATCCAGAGCAGACTCACCATCATGACAATGCCTTTCAGCACGGTCAGCATAGACAACCTGAAGTCGCCAACGGATATAGCCATGGCGTCAAGTGCGTGCATGACGTTCTCGGTTTGACCGAGAATATTAAGCGCCACCACAATCCAGCAGGACACCGCCACAACCTTTGAAATACTTCGACTGCGGATAATTTTTGACAGTACGGATATCACCAGCCACGCCAGTGATAGTCTGGCCGCAATGCCAACAAAGTAGCTGTGGCTCGGCCAGGTTACTTTCTGCAGACCGGCATAGATTGCGCACAACAACAGAAAAAATAATGCCCAATGCGACTTTCGCAGCACAGCCACCAGAAACCTCAATAAACCGGGACGACCCTTTATCTGCCTTACACGCTGCTCGAGTCGCGGTTCAACCAGCTTGGACAAACCGACTGCGACCAGATAAGCAACGGCGATCAGAATCAACTGGTACGCAAACCAGGGATTACTGATCTCAACCCAGGTGTCGCCAAGCCACCCCAGAATGTCTGATTTTGTGATTTGTACGTCAGGCTTTTCCATAATATTCAAAAGTGTAACTCATATTATTTTTACCCAAAATGCACGTTTGCATGCAGGCGGCCTATTTGTCCATTGATGAACATCAAAAGATCTCCTGCGAACACTCTCGCGGTACCTTCATATGGACCTTGAAACAACTCGGGATCGATTTTTGGTCAGTTAACCGGACTATCGGTGTCTCGACTGCGGACGCCTCGCTGCGATTACCTGATTGCGATGGGTTTCCCGATAAAACACGTACAAGCCTGCGCCACCAATAAGTACAATTCCAACCCAGGACCAGGCGTCTGGCCACTGCTGCCAGAGCAGAATACTCCACATTACTGATAAAGGTAACGCAATGTACTCAAAAGGGGCTGCCAGACCTGCCTCGCAAAGCCTGTAACCCTGGCTGATCAGATAAGCGCCGATGCCGCTGAGCACCCCAATAAACAGAAACCACCACAGGTCTTCACCGTGCGGCCAAATCCATGGACGCAACAGAAACGCCATACTGGGATGATCCTGAGCCGCATATCGCCCATCGCCCACGGTCAGGCCGACCATAAGACTAAAGACCACAAACACAATCTGAATGTAAAACGCCAGTGTGGAAGCCGATTCCGAGTCTTTCAAGTGACGCGCAATAATTTGCGCGGAAGCGTAACAAAGTGCCGCCAGCACGGGAAACACGGTCACCCACTGAAATTCGGGAGTGCCAGGTCGTAGTATCACCAGCACTCCGGCAAAACCGATGGCCACCGCAATCCATCGCCTCCACCCCACGGTCTCACGCAGAAAAACAACGGATAGCAGTGTAATCAACAAAGGTGATACGAAGAAAATAGACATCGCCTCACCGAGAGAGATCACCACAATGGAGGTGAAGAAAAAGAAGTTCGAGAACACAATCAATATCGCCCGGACCAACTGGAGCGTCAATTGATTGGTTCGAATGCATGCCCACCCGCCTTCTCTGGGCATAAAAACAAACAAGGTGAAAAGCATGCCGATAGACGCCCGCGTCAATGTGATCTGATGCAACGCGTAATCGTCACTAATCCATTTGATTACAGCATCCTGCGTCGAAAAACAGATCCAGGCACCCAATACACAAAATATCCCGAACCGCGCGTCGCGACCTCCGGTTTCAGCCATCGAGAGTCTCTCCGTGCAGGTACATCCAGCGGTCGCTGTAACGACAGAATCGACTTTTTTCACGATGTTTGAATGCGCGTCCGTTAATTTTGTATCGAGCAACAAACGTGACCTCACCATTGTTTTCCCCGACCCGACCTTCGAGGACCTGAGAAAGAGACATGGCTCGAAGGCCGAGGTGCTCCGATGTCGCATGCCGACGAAGCCCGACAGCTAGAGGAAGAAGCGTGGCCCTTTAAGCGGCCTCTCTTTAAACCAGCGCTGATCCCTACA
>JBCCGE010000041.1:0-27011 GCA_039029455.1 Pseudomonadota bacterium
ATTCCTTCGTACAGGAAGAAGAGCGATACAAACCGATCGCTGATCTTGTGCATCAACTGGAAGGGCAGGATTTAGTGTCGGCAGAACATCGGTCGTCGATTGAGAAAACACTGTCTCCGGTCGCACTTGAAAATCTTGATCTCGACAACCTTGACAAAGACGTATTGATGGAGCGCTTACTGGATGAACACGGGACCGGACGGGTGTTGTTCAGAAACACGCGGACTGCGGTCAAGGGTTTCCCTGAACGCGAGGTGCACGCCTACCCAATGGCAATGCCTGATGCCTATCGGGACGTTCTAGCCATGCTTCAGGGGCAGGCGTTGTCGGAGATGCAGCTGCTGCTGTCGCCCGAGCTACTCTACCAGGTGGTATCGGAAAATAGCGGCCGAGACTGGGTCAAACTCGATCCACGAGTCGCGAAACTTGTGGAAATGACCAAAGCCATTCGACCCCAAAAGATGCTTGTCATAACAGCGTCTGCGGATACTGCTCTGGACCTCACGGAGCATCTTCGGGTGACGGAGGGAATACAGGCGGCCGTGTTTCACGAAGGCATGAGTCTTATCGAGAGGGACCGGGCAGCAGCCTGGTTCGCGGATCAGATCTCGGGAGCGCCATTGCTGATTTGCTCGGAAATCGGCAGCGAGGGCAGAAACTTCCAGTTCGCCCATCATTTGTTTTTGTTTGACCTGCCGTTAAATCCGGACTTGCTGGAACAGCGAATTGGCCGCCTGGATCGAATTGGTCAACGCAATACCGTTCAAATACATGTTCCTTATCTCGAGAACAGCGCCCAGTCGATCATGTTTCGCTGGTACGAAGACGGATTAAACGCGTTCGCTCAGACGTGTCCTACAGGCCATCAGGTCTTCAATCAGGAGCACGAGCGTTTGGAGCGGGTGCTGCACGATGTGGTGGAAAGCCCGGGAAAGGTTGCAGAAGCAGTTGATTCACTCGTTGAGGATACGCATCGACTCAATCGTCATCTCATCGATGCAATGTCCACTGGCAGAGACCGGCTGCTTGAGTTCAATTCCTGCCGACCTGAGAAAGCCGAAACACTCAGGAAGCGCGCACTTGAGATGGACAATGCCTCCACCCTGCAACCCTATCTGGAGGGCGTATTTGACTGCATCGGGGTCGACTATGAAGTGCACAGTGAGGACTGTTTTGCGGTCTCTGCGAGTCCCAATATGATGGCCGTGCTACCCCAGTTGCCGGAAGACGGAATGACGATTACATACGACAGGGAGACTGCACTGACCTTTGAGGATGTCGACTACCTGACGTGGGACCATCCACTCGTGGTTGCCTGTATGGACTGGATTCTGTCTGGCGAACAGGGTAATACGGCTGTTCTTGCACTTCCGGTAGCAGGTGCCCAGCGCGGGCATTTACTGCTGGAATCGATATTCATACTTGAAACAGCGTCGACCGCAGTCTCCAACAGCGCGCGGTATTTGCCGCCCACAACCCTTCGAGTGTTCATCGATCAAACCGGCAAAAGGTATGAACATCTCGATAGTATCCAAACGCGCGATCAGAAAATCGACAGAGTACGACCGGACGTCGCAAAAAAGGTAATCGCGGCCAAGACCGGTTTGATTAACAAAATGATCCGCGCCAGCAGGAAACTGGCTGAAGGGCAGGTAGTTTCGATCAAAAACAATGCCTTTGTTGATGTCCGTGCCAGCCTCGAGGCTGAAATATCGCGTCTGGACTACCTGCTAAAAATAAATCCCAATGTTCGACAGGAGGAGATTGACTTCTTCAATGCCTCGCTTGATGGTTTGAATGAGCAGATTGACAATGCATCCCTTCGGCTTGATGCACTGCGTGTCATTGTCGCGACCTGATATCGGCCTCCATGTCATCTGGTAGAGATCCTGTCCTCGCGTTTCAAAATCTGACTCCCGATCAGATTCTGGATTCTGTTGAATCCAATGGCCGCTGGCGTTGCGACGGCAGGTTCCAGGCGCTAAACAGTTTTGAAAATCGCGTTTATCAACTCTGGCTCGACGATGGTGAACAGGTGGTTGCAAAGTTCTACCGCCCCGAGCGATGGGCCGACGCTGCGATTGTCGAGGAGCACGTTTTTACACAGTCGTTGTCCGATGAAGAAATACCCGTGATCCCGCCTCTGGCCGACAGTCAGGGCAACACCCTGTTCCACGATCGTGATTATCGATTCTCTTTGTATCCGTGTCGTGGGGGGCGGCCTCCGCAGCTGGATTCAGAGGATCAAATCGAGCAGCTGGGGCGCTTTGTAGGGCGAATGCACGGTATCGCAAGGGTCGAAAATTTTTCGTTTCGTCCCCAGGTGAATCTGCAAAGCTATGTGATTGATGCCACCCAGGTTGTGAAGAACAGTGGCTATCTGCCGATCCATCTTGAAGAGGCCTATGAAACTCTTATTGAAGACTTAACTCGTCGAATTCGAAGTTGCTATGAGCGGGCAGGTGAAGTGTTATCAATTCGATTGCATGCCGATCTGCATGCCGGGAATGTGCTGTGGACTGACGACGGGCCACATGTCGTCGACTTTGATGACGCCCGCACCGGACCTGCAATTCAGGATCTCTGGATGTTCCTGTCAGGTGACCGGGACTATATGCAGCTGATGTGGGATCGGCTCGCCGCCGGCTATCTGCAGTTTTGTGACTTCAACCCAGCTGAGCTTCACCTGGTCGAAGCCTTGCGTACGATGAGATTGATCTATCATGCAGCGTGGTTGGCTTCCAGATGGGGAGACCCGGCATTCCCATTGGCATTCCCCTGGTTTAACGAAGTCTCGTACTGGGAAAAACACATACTTGACCTGCGTGAGCAGGCGGCGCTGATGGATGAACGACCGCTGGACTGGAATTTTTGAAATACGCTCAGGTCTGCAACGGGACCGAACGTGATTTACAGAGCGCCAAACTCTCGTCTTAGCTGTGACTCCGGGTAGACGCCCTGGATTGTCTCAACCATTTTTCCGCCACCGTCAAAAACCAGCAAAGTGACTTTGCCGACACCGTATTTGTGTGCGAGACGTGAACCTTCCTCAGAGCTCAGATGCGCGATTCTGAACTGAACATCTTTAAACTCCGATTTGACCGACTCAACGTTGGATTTTAAAGCGCGGCATTTAGGGCAGGTCGGGTCGTGCAGTTGAACAACAGTGGGTTTTCCATTTCCGATCACGCTGAGATCGTAAAGACGATTATGCCGCAGGCGAAATGCCCCGTAGCTGGCGCCCGCAATGGCGACGCCTCCGACTATGGTAACAGCTCGACTGATAAATTTACGTCGGGCGTGTTCGGATTTCTGCTTCAGCGCTTGCTCGGTATTTGCTTTTTTACGTTTTCTGCTCACGGGTAATTCCTCTGTGATAAAGAATACTGTTCAAGAACACGACAACAGTAGTGACACATAGTTCCTTCAATATTGCATCGAAGCGCGTTAGTAGTCGATCTTGACTTCGATTAATGCTGGCAGTGACTCGCGTTCACACCAGGCCATCGCCCGTTCAAAAGCAGCCTGGAATTCATCGGTTTTCTCAACCGTTTCGCCCACTGCTCCGTAAGCGACCGCCAATGCCGCAAAATCCGGGTTAAGCAGATCGGTGGCAACAACGTGGCGGGGATAGTGGTGTTCCTGATGACTTCGAATGGTGCCCAGACTATTGTTGTTGATTACAAGAAAGATTACACCGAGACGGTATTGCACAGCGGTTGCGATTTCCTGACCGTTCATCTGGAAGCAGCCGTCCCCATTGAAAGACAGCACGACTCGATCACGGTGCGCAAGTTTTGCCGCTATACCGGCGGGCACCCCGTATCCCATAGAACCATTGGTCGGTGCAAGCTGAGAGGGATACCGACGAAACTGCATGCCTCGTTGTGCCCAGACACTGCAGTTTCCAGCACCGCTTGCCACGATAAAGTCCTGCGGCAGAACGCTACGCAGCCATTCTGTAATCCGGTCCATTCTGACCGATGAAGACAGGTTTCTCGGCTCCGCAACAAACTCCTCGTATTCGCGTCGAAGCCTGATGCAGTCTGCAGACGTGCTGTGGATTCGTTTGGGCAGATCGAGCGCTTTACGCAGAAACGCGGCAGGGTGACTTTGGATTCCAATATCCGGTTTGTACACCCGCCCCAGTTCACTGTTGTCGACATGAATATGGACCAGACGTCTGTTCAGACTATCAGGAAAAAAATCCGGAACCGGAAAAACTGTGTATCCCGATGTTGTAATGTCGCCAATGCGTGGGCCGACGGCAATAAACAGATCAGCCGACTGTGCATACTCGACCAGTTTAGGGTTTGGTTTTAATCCCAGCTCTCCAACGAAATTTGGATGATGGTTGTCTATCGTGTCCTGCCGTCGAAAAGACGCGATAACAGGAATATTTTGTCGCTCTGAGAACTCGGTCAGAAATTTGCTGGCCTCTCCGGACCAACCGGCACCGCCACTTAGCAGAACCGGGTGCTTGCTATGCTGCAGTAACTCGGCAAAATGAGTGAATTTTTCTTCATCCGGTTGATGTTCCAGAAAATCCGGCTTCGGCAAATCATCGACGGTTGACTCCTCACGGAGCATATCCTCGGGCAGCGAAATAGTCACTGGACCGGGTCGATCACTTATCGCGGCTGACCACGCCTCCCTGAGGACTTCCGGAATTTGGTCGGCCCGCTCGATACTAAACGTCTTCTTCGCGACGCCACCGAATACTTCATTATAGTCCAGTTCCTGAAACGCCTCGCGGCCCAAATCCTGCCTCGATACCTGACCGATAAACAGCAGCAAAGGTGTCGAGTCCTGGAATGCGGTGTGGATGCCGATCATCGCGTTAGATGCCCCGGGCCCTCGGGTTACAAACGCGACCCCCGGATTGCCGGTTGCTTTGGCATAGGCCTCAGCCATATAGGTGACCCCGCCTTCCTGTCTGCAGGTGACCAGATTGATAGAATCTGAATGCATGTAGAACCCGTCGAGAGCGGCTAAAAAGCTTTCTCCGGGCACATTAAATACCGTAGTCACTCCGTAATTCTTAAGTCCGTCGACCAGAATATGGCCACCAATTCTAGGTTTCATTGCGATTCAGTTACGACTATAGCGATCAGCCAGGGAATGCCCTAAGTTAGTAGCCCGATCGTAATTTCGCAATCTATTTTTTGGTGTAAATGACTTTTTCTGTGTCAGGAATCAGCGGGAATTTTCCCGCATGCGATCGATTGCGATCTTGCTGCTGGTATTCAGCCGCTTGATGGATAACCCGAGGCGCTCGATTTCGTTTCGGGTTGTTTGTTTCACTTTACCCAGATCAATGTCGTATGTGTCTCCCATAGACGCGGCCTCTGCGTCCTGAGTCAGCCGTTTCAACGGAGCCAGAACAACAAATTGCAGGAAACCGACGGCCAGCAGGAATGCGGCAATTACGAGCAGAACTTCGCGAATCCCAATGAAAGGCAAAACAGCGCTACGAAACGCCACCATCGGCAGCGTTACGCTGATCACGCCGGCGAGATCACCCTCGCTGAAGCCATAGCCCCGTTGATCACCATAGCGATTGATGACATCTCTGGGCGCGGTCGACGGATCCCCGTGACAGGCAATACAAGAGGCTTTGTGAACAACAGCACGCGCAAATCGGTACTCCCCGGCCACGGTATTGAACGTTTCGTAATATCCCTCGCCACTTTGGCGAATAGCGTTGATCGCCTCAGTTTCAAACGCGTCCGGCTGATTTGCCGGATTCATAAAATTGTCCGAAGTCAGTCTGAATTTTGCAGGAGAATCTGAGGCTGCAACTACTTCTGAAAATTCTCGTTGCGCCAACGCCGGGTTTTTTGAATAGAAGTTGTAGCTGCTGTCAGCGACAGATTTCTGATTGTCAAAGCCTTCCAGCGCGTGTTCCAGATCGACGACTTCTTTACTTCCGAGAAAACTGTCTGCGGAATTATCACTAACCCAGACTCGTCCGTATCGCGCCACCCAGCTGCCGAATGACGAAACATTGTCCGCAACGGTATTGGCCTGATTTCGAAGTTCGAGTCTATAGACGTTGTTGAGCAGGAAATAACCTGCCAGAGACAAAAGCGCTAAAACGAGAAGAATGACAAGACAGAAGCGTGCCGTAATTGAGGTGCTGTGCATTGGGGGCTTTTTAGGGGCATATTTTTACCTTTTGCGCCTCACCATGTGTCGACCTGCGTCCGCTTTGAACGCACTTCGCACATCCGCTTCAGGGATATAGGATGACAAAATGTCTACGTATTTCTTGAGCGTTGCCAGTCTGGGCTGGAAGTTTGAATGCCAGTCCGATCGGGCAATAGGCAGAATATCTGAGGCCACAGCGCCGCTGTAACGTCGAAAAAGGAACTCAATTTCGAGAGTCAGATTTCTGATTTGAGAATCACCGCGGGCAGCGGTAGTGTAGTGAACCTCGCTCAAGGCTCAACTCCGATTTTTATTTAGGCGGCGGAGGCTATCACATCAATTTGAGAATCCACCACAGTTCGGGGTGAATTCGTTTTAACTATCGGACAAGCGGTACAAAAGCTGGCCTGAGTGGGTCGGGTCGATCAGGAGTTATAGGCAAGAATGACGATGCCGAGATCTTTTTCCATTTTTTGAATTTTGTACAACTCATCGCCCGTGAGCTGAGCAAACTCGGATTCCGGCTGTACCGCAACGACAACTTTTCCAATGGACTCTTCAAGTGACTGAATTTTTGCCAGCTGTTCGATATCCAGCGGCGCGGGTGTGTAGTGACTATTCATGCTTTGGTCTCACCTTTTTGGCATTCCAAGCTTAGCATTGCCGGGTCTAGGTATTGTGAAACTTCGGTAATTACCCCAAAGAGATTGTGGATTATCATTTTAATTCAATGATTTGTGTCATTTTTTAACCCCAGAGACTATACTCGAACCACGTGATTGCGACTCGGTGTGTTTGTCCCGGTAAGACACCGCCTTGTCGAATTCAGCACAGAATCGGATATCCCGGGTTGAATTTAGCTGTATGGAGATCAGATTAGACTGGTGAGGTAAATGCGATTGAATGCCTCAAGTCACAAGCGTGCAACCAGCTATTGATAACCCGCCAACAGATTCGTACCTCGTTAATTTTGGCCCCGAAATGATGAATGTGAAGACGATTGATTTCGATATCGAGAAGATCAGAGAAGACTTTCCGATACTCAGGCAAACTGTAAACGGCAATCCGTTGGTCTATCTGGACAATGGCGCCTCGTCACAAAAGCCTGCCAGTGTGATTCGTGCAATTGAGACGTATTACTCCAGCCAGAATGCGAACATTCATCGAGGCGTGCACCATCTGAGTCAGATTGCAACTCAGGCGTATGAAGACGCCCGCGTTGCAATTCAGACGTTCATCAATGCGCGGCACGAACACGAAGTACTGTTCACCAAGGGGACGACGGACAGCATAAATCTTGTGGCACAGTCGTTCGGCCGCAAATTTCTTCGTGAGGGTGATGAAATCGTCATCACAACTATGGAACACCACTCCAATATCGTGCCATGGCAGATGGTCTGCGAGTCCACTGGCGCGAAGCTCAGAGTTGCTCCTATCAATCAGGCCGGAGACCTTATTCTGGACGAATTCGTTCATCTGCTGAATGAAAAAACCCGGCTTGTTGCCGTCGCGCATGTCTCCAATGCGCTCGGTACGATCAACCCTGTGGAAGACATCATCAAGCACGCTCACGCAGTAGGGGCGAAAGTGCTGCTGGATGGGGCGCAGGCCGTTCCACACATGAAAGTTGATGTGCAGAGTCTGGATGTGGATTTTTATACGTTTTCCGGGCACAAGGTGTTTGGGCCAACCGGCGTTGGAATTCTGTATGGTCGCGAAGATTTGCTGAATGCGATGCCGCCTTACCAGGGCGGCGGCGATATGATTGAGCGCGTGACGTTCGAAAAAACGACCTACAACACGCTGCCACACAAATTTGAGGCCGGAACACCAAACATCGTCGGCGGTATCGGATTGCATGCCGCGATTCGGTATTTCGAGTCACTCGACCTCAAATCGATAGCTGTGCACGAGAACGACCTGCTGAATTACGCCACAGACCAATTAACGGCGATTGACGGCCTTAAAATCGTGGGCACAGCAAAGAATAAAGCCAGCGTCATATCATTCCTTATTGGAGACACCCATCCATTCGATGTTGGCACGCTCCTCGATCAGCAGGGAATTGCCGTCCGCACCGGTCATCACTGCACTCAACCTCTGATGGATTTTTACGGCATTCCTGGCACCGTCCGGGCTTCTTTTGCGCTCTACAACAATCGAGAGGACGTCGACAAACTGGCTGCTGCTGCGCAACGTGCGGCCAATATGCTGCAGTAGAGCCCGTGGATATTGACGCCATTCAGAGTGAGATCGTCGAGGAATTCGGTCTTTTTGATCAATGGATGGATAAATACGAATACATCATAGATCTTGGCAAGAAACTTCCGCTGATCGATCCCCGATTTAAAACTGAAGACCACTTGATTTCTGGATGCCAGAGTCGGGTTTGGCTTCACTCGGAAGCGCAGGACGGGCGAGTTCAGTTTTCAGCTGATAGCGACGCGATAATTACCAAAGGCATTATTGCGTTGCTTATCAGGGTGTTGAATAATCAGCCTGCCGATCAAATCGCCACATCAGAGCTGTTTTTTATTGATCACATCGGGCTCAAGGAGCATCTCTCACCAACGCGATCAAATGGGCTGGTCAGCATGGTCAATCAGATGAAGAACGCTGGTCGAGCACTCGTCAGCGCGAATTGATTCGAAAATCAGGCGAAGTACATTCTGCCGGAACAGCACCCGTTTTTTAGATGCTCATGCCTTCGAGACCACACCAACAGAATGAAAGCCTTCCGTTGTGTAAGAATTGCTCCACACTGTGATGGCATTCGGACAGCTCAAATTAACAGATACTCTGCTTTCAATTGATTTCGTAGAAATACCTTAGCGTGGTCTTTTTATTCTGCTGGTTTTTCCAGGTGAGACAATGATCGATCGCGATCTCGATTGGAACTGATTCGGTTTTACTCTTCGTGGCAGTTTTTTCGATTGGAAAGCGTATTTCGGTACCCTGATGGTAGTGAACATTAAACTCAACGATATGAGTCGATGAAAAACTGAAAGCAATTTCCTTTGATTTTTCTATGGGTAAACAGATTTCGTAAACAGCTCCAGGAACCAGTTCAATCGTGTCGAATTGATCTGACATTACAGCCGCCTGATCAGTCGCCGTCGCGTAACCTGGCGAAAGAATCGAAAGTGCGGCCAAGGCTCCATAGAGACCGATTTTGAGGAGCTGAAATTTTTGCGTTCCGAGATTTATTTTTTTTGCATCTTCGAGCTGTCGTTTACTTCTGGCCCCCAATTTGGCAGAAATCAGATTTGTTTCGAGGCGGCAGACTGCGGGCGGTAATATGCTTCTTACCATGTCGTTTCTGGGAATAGTGATCGTGACGTTACTGTCTGTTGTCACAGGATATGATCAATGCACTTCACTTTCTCTTATTTTTCGTTTTTCGACCACGGCCGGAATGACGCATCGCCGGGTTGATCGACAACTCCAGCTCACCGTTCTCCAGTTTTGCCAGAGCTTTCGGCTTTGCACCTTTTGACTGAGGTTCCAGCCAGCCGTTTTCGATGTAGTAGAGAATATATTCTTTGAACTCATCAACCCTGTCTTTGTCCTCGCCTGCCAGTGAATAGTGAAGAATGTTGTTGTTGGCATCAAATACCAGCGTGCCACCACACCAAAGCTTATGGGATGAGCCCTTGAATTTTCCGAACCGTTTGTCGCTCAACTTAACGTTTTTGGCCCAGATGAATTCAACGATGACCTCCCGGGGCGGGAAGTAGCCGGCAGCCGCAAATTTTCGAGTGCGGTAGACATTTGAAACTTTGAACTCAACGCTTCTTGGGATTTTCAGCAACTCGCGGTTGCGGTCGATAAAGGTATAAGCATCGACTTCGCTGGCGGCAATATCTTCGATGTAGTAAGGCTGGCGGAACTTATTGTTGGTGAAGTTGAAGCGATGCTTAAATTCTTCTTCAGACCTAATAATTTTTCGAGCCAGAAAAACGGATCGGGCGGCCTGCCGATAGCCTCTGTCGTCTGTAGGATGGGCAACCTCGTCTGCACGCAGGACAGCGCGCGCATACTCAGGATATGTCAGACCGGCGGGTGGGCAGTAATCGATACCGCGCAACATCATGCGTGAAGTGGCGTTGGCGGCGTCAAAAAGCGCGGCTACTGACAGTTGTCCCGGCGACTTGCGGGGAAAAGTGGTTTTTTGCCGTTTCAGCTCGAGTTGATACAGCTGCTGTAGCAGGTCATAAAATGCACCGGTCAATATCTCGGATCGAGCATGCTCGGACAGACTGTTCCTGACGTCGTCCATGGTCAGCTTGTTGGCCGCGCTTCTCAGAAAGGGTTGTTCACTGCCAGGATAAGTGGATCCGAATTCACTGGCGATGTCGCTGACGAGTGTTCTACCGGATATTGTTTTGGGCGCACGACCTGCGACAGTAACGACAACGTCGTTGAGGGTTAACGCCGACGTCATTGCCAGTGCATCACCAAAATATTCATGAAACCCGGCGCAGTCGGCTGATGTGGTCTTGCTGTAAAGCGGTTTCAGACCGTCAAGTACCGCGTGTCCCAGTTCGTGGGTAACGGTGTCGTGACACAGGCAGGTATAAACATTCTTTTTGGGATCAAACTGGGATTTGTAGTATCCGAACCACAGACACTCGTACTCTCGCATGTAGTACGCGTTGTCATCTTCACCTCCATGGGGATAGATCTTCAATCGACCCGACGGAAAATTCCAGGGAATCCGTCTTCCGAATATCCACCCTGATTCAATCCTGTCGAGCACACGGTAAATGATCGCCCACACATTCACCTGATGAAACTTGTAGTTGTCCCGGGATTTTTTTCGACCTATGGCGAACCCACCCCCGGCCTTCAATGGTCTCACGGTATCGTGCGAAATGTCGTGGGTTTCGTCGTAGTCGACCACCTGTAAACGCGAACTGGTCGGACCATCGCCGAGCCAGGGTTCGCCGTCCAGTTTCAGGGTACAGACGCCGCGGCCAAATTTGTGTTTTTGGGCGAATTCGGGGTCCTGAATAAATATTTTGGCCTCGATTCGTTTGGCTTCGCGATCCAGGGATTTTTGTAAATACGGCATAGCCGAGCCTCACTAGTGATTGGACGTATATTTTGTCGTTATTCTAGTCTGCTTTTTGGGACAGGACTTTTGAACATCTGTATTTTCCGATGACACTCGAAATCAGGACACTATGACTGCCCAATCACTTGAAATATAATGGATTCACGGGTGTTTCTCCGGCGGCGGGTTTTCCGGGCGGCGATCGATTTACAAAATGTGTGATATCTATCACGTCGATCGGAAGGTGTCTGTGTTACCTTCCCGGTACAAAAATAATAAAAGCAAACATGAGCAGTGTACTGCTTAAACACTAAATAATGACAACATAGTGCGGAGGTATTAATGTCACCCAACGAGTACTCGGGATTAATCTCCGTCCGGTTCCGCCGGACGTATGCGTCCACACCCTTCTATCGCTCATCAGCAGTCGTCTGCGCCTAGCTGTTGATTTGCCGATACATTTAAAAATCTAAAAACTATCGTCCACGCTCTGGTTGTGTCCGAATAACGGAGCGCCAGTGCTGATCGAAGCCGAATAAACAACTTCATTGACCAATGCTTCATTGGTCAAACACCCGATCCCCACAATCCTCATCATGACTAAATTTCCCCGTCACGTCTTATCCGCTCTGGCCGGTCTGCTGCTGTGTCTTCAGCTGCCAGTATCGCAAGCTGCCCCCGAAATTGAATTGTGGGTAACGGACCGTTCCGAGCTCGTCTGGTCGCCCGCCGGCAGCGGTCGATGGAACTGGAATCCGCTTAAGGGCTCCGGGCCGTACTGGTTCGGACGGTTTTACAAAGCCGTCTACCCCGGGGGTCTGGGATTCCAGGAACTGGTTCGCTTCGGCCAGAACGGCTCCAATACACCGACCGCGATGGTGGTTGCTGTTGACCTCTCAGGCACCGCGCTCAGAAACCCCATCGATTACGAATATATGTGGGATGACTGGGACAGTGGAGCCGATCTGGATGCGTCGTTCTGGCGACCCATACCGCCGGCCGGTTACCGATGTCTCGGCGACATGCCGCAGCTGGGACGGTCGAAGCCTCCCCTCGACGCCATGGCTTGTGTCAGACAGGATCTGGTCGTGCCAGGCGAGGTGGATAAGGACGAAGAAGACAGCAAGAGCTTCGTCTGGAATTCACGCGACGCGTGTCGAAACAGCGGCAGCTGTACGGACGCGTTTTCAGCGTTTCGAATCACGCCGAAACCCGGCACCGAGGGTATTGAGGTAAAGGGAGCTGTTGTCGGTTCAAGAGGGTTTTTCGACGGGCGTGACTATGCCGAGGGCGTCTATTCGTATGATGACGACGATGTGCTGACGGCAGCGAGAAGCTCACACGGGTTTTCATCGGATCATTTGGGCAACTACCTCAACGATGTCTGGGTGCTAAAGGGCAGCGCGGTGGATTGGGGTACGCCGCCTGAACAGTGGGAACTGGAACAGCTGATCAGCTATTTTGGTCCTGAAATCCGCATGCATGTGGATGAAGAGTTCTTTCCGGATGACCCGGAGGCCATGTTTGATGACCCTGGAACCGTATTGCGCTACGGCATAACCGAGAACTATTTAGGCGACGATGAAGAAAATGAATTCGGCTTTTTGAATTTCAATTTCAATTCCGATACCAATTCAAACCCGAATTCTACATCGGCCCCCGCGGGAGGAAACATTCCCACCTCCAACGCGACTATTTTGCACGATATGCAGGTCCCGCTGGCCCACCCCAGAGCCAACGACGATGACTTCGTCGCCTATCTCGATTATCCCCAGTCAACCTGGGTCGGAAACACTGATCGCGCACGTGCCTATGTCCGGGCACAGCCTCTGGACGGCGCCTTTCTGGAACTGCAGTACTGGATTTTCTATCCCTACAACAGCGACGGGAAGCTCCGGCTGACGGTGGGTGAGCCGCCCCAGGCCAATTTCTACGAGCTGAAAACCATACTCGGGCGACACTGGTCAGACTGGGAAAACGTGAGGGTTCGGCTGGCGAAACGAAGTGTCTGGAATGGTGGTGAGTACCGTGGATACACGAGAAACAATCTGGTGTTATCCAAACACGCGTCCGAGGAAGAAATCTCTAATTTTGATCCGCGTCTGGGCTACAACGAACACTTCAGACCGATTGTCTATTCTGCGAAGGGATCTCATGCCCAGTACCCGACATCTGACGTGCACTACTACCAGAGAGAGAAGAGTTTTAACTATGCCATCGGAACGTTCGCGGTAGATTTGCTCGATCTGACCGGCAGCGCGGATTTGGTGGGCGGTTTCGATCCGACCGGATTCGGCGGAGGTGGACTGGGATTTGCCAATGATCTGGGTCTGCCGGGTGCGGAGGAGATCAGTGACTACGCGCCGATTCAATCCGACACGGCCAGAATCGGCATGCTGGAATTCCCATCGTTTGGCAGCTCGGAAAAACTGCGTACCTACCTTCCGGGAAAATCGGTGCTGGTCTCGGCCGCCTGGCCGAATGTAACGCCCGATGTGCCCAACTGGTTTTACTTTATGGATCAGTTTGGTGGATTTATTCCCAGCAAGTATGCGGGCGTGCGGATTTTCAATCAATCTATCGAGACCAAATTCAAAACGGAGACCGGAAAACCCGGCTTGATGGAGCGAAACGAATGGCACGAACCCGTGCCGATCAATCCCAATCTGGGTATGCTGATTACCAATGAAGGTGATATCAGTCCGGCCTTTGATCAGGGGGTGACCGAATATTCCATCGCGGTCGACAATACAACCACAACGTTTCAGCTGGCTGCTCTGGCCGTTGATGATCAGGCCAAAATCGAAATTAAGCAGGGCGCCACGGTGCTGGATACTCTGGCCTGGGATGCGGGAGCCAATGCAGTGCACAAAGAATTGCTGGGCAAGTACAGCATTCCAATCGGGCCCCTAAGCGCAGGACTCAATGTGTACGATATCGTCGTGACGATTTGCGGCGCAGGTACCAAGGTGCAAACGGATCTGAACTGCGACCCGGTCACGAAGACCTATCAGCTGACCGTCGACAGAGCGGCCTACACCGTCCAGAATACCAACCCGAGCGGACCCGGATCACTGGTTGCCGGTCTCGCTATTGCACAAGATGGCGACGCCATACGATTCAATGCCAGTCTCGATGGACAGACGATCAACCTGAATGATCCGGGTGGATCCAGTCACTTTGTGATTAACGGTAATAAAGATATCCGAATCGATGCATCGAATCTGCCCAATCGGATTTCCATTAATGCAAACAATCACGCGCGTCATTTCTTTATCGACAGCGGCAGTAAACTGATCCTGCGCAATGTGACATTGTTCAGCGGTTACCCGGGCGCGTCGTCGGGAGGTGGCGCGATCCAGAACCTGGGTACGTTAGAGGTCTGGGATTCGCGAATTGTGAGTAATGAGGCCGGATCCACGGGAGGCGGCATTCAGAATGTCATGTCCGGTTCCGACTACGCGTTGATCCTTCGGACCAGAATCGCCGGCAATATTGCCGGAACCTCCGGCGGCGGCATCTTTAACAGCTCATCGGGCAACGGACCGCAGCTGTTTCAAAGCACGGTTCGGAATAACTCGGCCCCAATCGGTGGCGCGCTGCACAACGCTGCCGGCACTACGACGCTGTACAACAGCACGGTGGCGAATAACACGACGGATAATGGCAGCAGTATGGGGCTGGTGGATGAAGGGGATGGATTTTTCCTCAATTATGCCACCGTCAATGAGGGATTGCAGAATCCTAATGATGATCCGACGGGTACCACGCTGCGCAATTCCATTCTGTTTGAAATCGATTCGGACTATGACACCATTGGTGAGAACATCATCGGCGCCCGCAGCAATGCGAGTGATCGGGTACCGGGCGCACCGTTCCCTTACTTTGAACAGATTCCGCAGCTGACCCCTCTGGGAGACTACGGCGGGCCAACCTGGACCATGTTGCCGGGGCCGAATTCCTACGCCAACGATAATGCGGTGCCATTCAGCCTGATGACAGATCAAAAGGGTGATCCGCGCGGGGCCACTCCCGACATCGGCTCGGTCGAAGCACCCAATCTGAACCTGCCCTATCTGGACCTGAGCGATGGCGTGTTGTCGCCCGCGCTGGATGGCAGCGATACGGTTTACAACATTCCGGTGGCCTATGATATCCACGATATCTCGTTCGGCACTGCGCCCCCACTGGCCGGCACCACCGTGTCGTCGCGGGTAAACGGCGGCACCTACGGTGATGTGACCACGCCGTTGCTGTTAAATCTGGGGCTCAATGTGGTCGAAATTCAGGTGGATTTCTTTGGCGTATTCCAGGACGTCTATACCATCAACATCACCCGCGCTGCACCCAGCACCAACGCCGATCTGCACTTTCTGGCGGCCAGCAGCATGGATCTGGATCCGGTTTTTGATTCGGCCGTCACCAGTTACGATGCCGGCACGGTATCCGGAGAAGATTTCAGACTGTGGACCAAGCGACAGCACTGGGCATCAAAAGTCGAAATACGGGTAAATGGCGGCAACTATTCTGAAGTACCGGACATCACCCCCATCGCTGCCGGGGGCTCTCACGGACTCCGGCTGTCTGAAGACGGCGACGTCATCGGTACCGGCTTTAATTTTAGCGGGCAGGCGCAAAGTCAGGACGCCAACTACGCAGAAAACGGATTCGTCAAGCTCTCTGCGGGTCTGGCGCACAGCGTTGCCATCGACGGCGGCGCGAATCTGCGCGCCTGGGGGCAGAACAATCAGTCCCAGACAGATTATCCGAGTGGATTGCACCGTGTCACTCAGGTTGCCTCCGAAACCCACAATCTTGCGCTAACCCGGGACGGCACGGTGGTCGCGTGGGGCGGCAGCAATTCACAGGGCGAGCTGGATGTGCCTCCCGGACTGACGGATGTGATTCAGGTCGCGGCCGGCAGCAGTTTCAGTCTGGCGTTGAAATCCGACGGCACCGTAGTGCAATGGGGCAGCAATACCTACCCCGTACCCGGAGGGTTGTCTGATGTCGTGGCGATTGTCGCCAGCAGTTCCAATAGTCTGGCGTTGAAAGCGGACGGCACCGTGGTGCGATGGGGCTTTGAGCTGAACAACAACCTCAGTGACGTGCCTGGCAATCTGGTCGGTGTAGTCGACATTGCCGCAGGCGGTTCCGCCAGTTTTGCTCTGACCGGTAACGGACGCGTCACCGCGTGGGGGTTGCAGAACCAGTGTGAGGCGACGGCCTTCGTCTCGCCACTGGAGGATGTCATCGACATCGCCTCCGGCAGCGGTACGCGCACGGCCCTGAAACAAGACGGATTCACCGATCTTTGGGGTGCGTACGGCAAGGGTCAGATTGACGATCCCAATGACGCCATCAAGTCACCCACCGACACCGTTCCGGCTATTGCGCTGGTCAACGGCTTGAATACCATCGACGTCAGGGTGATGGCGCAGGACGGAACTACCACCAAGACCTATACGGTGACCGTGACCCGCGACGACACGTTCATTGCCGATCAGTTTGAGCTGGCGCCGGACACGGTGGAAGATATCCGTCTGGAGAATGATGTTTACTACGACAATATTACCCAGATCGGCCAGATCATTTATTTCCGCGTCACCGGATCAACGTTGCCGGAGTTTAATGGTCGGGTAGATGCCTGGGGTACCGGGGTCTATCAACTTCGGTCCAATATCGCCAACGCCGCTGTCCACGCGGGTGTACTGGCCGATGGAGAAGAGGGCGTGGTGGCCATTACCATCGTTCCGCCACCCCCGGGAAGCAACTACACGTCGTCAATCCAAAACGGTGTGGAAACCAGAGGCGGCACCAACAGCCGAAAAACCGCATTTACTATAGCGCCGTTTACCGGGGATCCTTATGCGTCGCTGAAAACCGATTACGGCGTGAGACGGGGTTTGACGCCAATTGATCTTCGCTGCTACGGCGGCAATGAGGACGTCACCATGCGCTTTCTGGTGCTCGCCAGTGCGCCGGACGATCCGAATAATCCGGCCTCCGAGCAGACCGTGTACTTCCAGAAGTTTGAGGATGAAGAAGATGTCAACGGACAGGTGATCACCGAAAATGCATTTGAAGTCAACCGGTATTCATCTGACTCATCGCTTGCTACGGCTGTGGTTCACGCAGGCATTCTGCAGGATGGTGAAGTGGGACTGGTGGATGTGACCTACGAGGCACCGTTCGATTTTGATGACGACGACATCGCCATCGATACGGTGCTTCAGAATGGGGTCAAGCCGTCGTTGTTCGGCGGCGATCACGACGGTAAGACCACCGGGGGTTATCGGCTGGAAGGCGTGGCTCTGCTGAGCGGTTTCCTGCCGGTGCTCAGTGCCAACGCGGATCTGGAATCCCTGCTGGTTTCTGAAGGCACGTTCGCGCCACTGTTTACCGCAAACACGCTGAACTACACCGTGACGCGTGAAGACGAATTCAGGCAGTTGGTTAACATTACACCAACCGCGGCTGATCCACTGGCGAAAATTGAATTTACGGTCGACGACGATCCGTTCTTTGAAACACCCACTGGAGAAGCGTCTCTGCCGTTCTATCTCCCGAACGGATCAAGCGTGATCAAGGTGCGAGTGACGTCACCTGATGGGTCAACCACAAAGACCTATAACCTGACGGTTAACTTTACACCGCTGGCAACCATTATCGATACCGATGAGGACACCATTTTCGACTCGGTGGACAACTGTATTTTTGATCCGAACACCGATCAGCTGGATACGGATAACGACCTCATCGGCAATGTGTGCGATGACGATGACGACAACGATGGCGTTGAGGACACCTTCCCGGATAATGATCCACTCAACCCCAACATCTGTCGGGATCTCGACGGCGACAGCTGCGATGACTGCTCAGTAGGCACCGACGGTTTTGGTCCGCTGGATGATTTCGATGATTTCAACGATGGACTTGATACTGACGGCAACGGCATCTGTAACGTGACAGACCCGGATGACGACGATGACGGTGATCTGGACGGCGATGACAACTGCCCGCTGGTGTTTAATCCAGGTCAGGAAGATTCTGACAATGACGGCACCGGTGATGCCTGTGAAGTGACGCAGTCGGGTGATATTTGTTTTCCGGTAAAAACACAGACAACGGTGACTCTTGTCTGTATGTAGTAAGCAATATCAACAAACTGGACGTGTTAAAAAAGCGAGGCGTGGCCTCGCTTTTTTACACCCGTTTGGACCTCAAAAAAAATTACTCTGGTAACTAGTTATCTGGTCATAAAAAGGGGGCTAGCTATCACTTACGCCATAGTTCGCCCCATGGAATACCCAGAGATGCACCAACAAAGTGCGATGGAAGACGTTACGTTGATTTAGCGAGGAAAACGGAAGGGTTGAAATTTTGCTTTTTACTCCAGACGTTTCGGCACATCACATTGATGTTTGAATAACATACATTGAGTAAGCGTTTGATTTCCAAAGCTCTTAGTTCGTGAGCCTTGTCAGTCAGATGCTTGAGTTCTTCGCTTGTAAGAGGCGCTTCAAATTCATTCATGGTACTGCTCCGTTAAAAAGATGAACTGGTACATTAATTGCTTGCACAGGATGGTATCTCTCTTTCATCCTTGTGATTAGGCCTCTTGTGGACAAAAACTGTAAACACCAGCGCAACAGTGCTCAGAAAACAATCGCTGTATCGACATGAGCCTGACCAATCATTTACTGCTGTTTGTCAAATTAGTCGATAAAGGCAGTTTCACTGCAGTTGCTCGGGATACGGGTGTATCGAAATCGGCGGTCAGTCGACAGTTTCGACAGCTTGAAGATGAGCTGGGAATCAGGCTCCTGAATCGCACCACCCGGAAAATCGTGCTCACCGAGGCAGGAAAACGAATTTATGATTCAGCAGAGCGCGTGGTTAGGGAGCTTGATGAACTTGAAGCATTCGCTTTAGAAGCCAGTAGTAAAATAGTGGGGCGGCTTCAGATAACGTCCACCGTTGCATTTGGGAAGGCTCATCTACTTCCGCTGATTCCAAGATTTTTGGATCAACATTCAAAGCTGAATTTTGATCTCGAACTGACGGATCGTCCCGTTGATCTGGTTGCCGAGGGAAAAGATCTGGCGATACGTTTTTACGAGCAGGTCGATAGTGACTCTGTCGTTGTTCGCCGACTGGCGCAAAGTCGTCGATTAATTTGCGCTTCTCCGGAATACCTTGATCGGCACGGGGTACCTACCCATCCGGACGACTTGCTGGCGCACAATTGCCTAAGGAGTTCCAACGTTGCGGGGTGGAATGGTTGGGAGTTTGATATTGACGGAACTAAAAAATTGATCAGCGTTCGAGGTAACTTCAAGGCGAACAGCGCAGACGCAACTTACCGAGCGGCACTTTCTGGACTGGGTATTGCAAGACTCTCAGAATATCTGGTGTGTGATGATCTGAGTAACCAAAGATTGGTTCGGCTGCTGGACGAATACGCCTTTGAAACGTCTGATCTTATGGTCACCTATCCGGATCGTAGAAACCTCTCGCCCAAAGTCAGAGCTTTCCTCGATTTTCTGATAGATGAATTTACGCCAAACCCGCCATGGGCGCGATCCGAGTCATAAATCTCATATTCGTCAAAGCCAGGCAGCTAAAATAACAATGGATTACCTCATTCATCCGGCAGTGTAAGCCGGGTTGTCCGCTAATCTCGCCCGACAATGTTGTCCGAGCACTTCGACCGTCAGATCACGATGTTTAATACTGTCCATGTCATTAATCAGCAGAAACGCCAGGCTCTTTTGAATGCGATGGCCAAAGGCACCCGAAATTGCAACGCCAACACAATCACCATCTGCGAATACGGCTTCTCCACCGATAATGTCACTGGATTCCGTATCCACCTCACATAAATGGAAGATCGGGCCTGCACCGGACTCGCGCAGGTTCATTAGCTGCCGTCTGCCAATAAAGTCTCGATCTTTTAATGAAATAAAACGATCCAGGCCAAGTTCCCAGGCGTTGTTTTCAACAGTTAGTTCTACCCCCCAAGCTTTGTAGCCTTTCTCGAGTCGCATACTGTTCAGGGCGTAAAAGCCGAAATCGACCGGCGGATCGACAGATGTCATGGACTTGAGTGCATCGTAGATTGCCAGCTGATCGTTGATGTCATGATGCAGCTCCCAACCATTCTCACCGGTATAGCTCATGTTCATAGCCAAAACCGTTTTACCGGCGACGGCTATGTTTTGAGCGGTGAGCCATGGGAATCCACTGGGTGTCAGATCCGCATCGGTTAGCGTTGACAGAATGGCTGCAGACGCCGGTCCGGACAGTCCGATGACACCCCTTTTCGATGTGACGCAGTCCATGCGCACGTCATACTCAGCGGACAGATGCTGATCCAGCCAGTCTCGATGGTGTTGTTCTGCAGCCGCCGCAAAGACGAGATAGTAACTTTCTTCGGACACTCGGGTTATGGTGAATTCGCACTCGACCGTGCCCATGTCATTGAGAAAGTGACACAAACGAATCTCCCCTGATTTCGAAGGCAGTCGATTGGCTGAGAGTCGATCGAGAAACCGTTTTGAATCGACACCTGAGACCAACAATTTACTGAAGCCTGACAGATCGATCACTCCCGCATGAGTGGTGACACTGTTAACTTCCCGTGCCACTGCGGCAAACCACTCGGTACGATGAAAACTCATGGTCTGTTGTTCGTCGCCGGACGCAAACCAGTTGGCGCGTTCCCATCCGTAGACACACCCGAACCGGGCGCCATTCTTTTTCAGTCGATCGTAGAGCGGAGTTTTCTTTGTTGGTCTGCCGGCCGGTCGCTCCTCCATCACATAGTGGGTCGCGAACTGCATGGAAAAAACCTCAATCGCTTTTTCCACCCGATAGTCCCCGCGGGAAAAATCTCCAAAGCGTCTCGGATCAAAAACTCCCATATGCATCGGCGGTTGACCTTCCACCATCCATTCGGCCAGCAGTTTGCCCGCACCCGCCCCCTCACCAATGCCAAATCCGCTCCCGCAAGACAACCAAGCGTTCCTCAGGCCGGGGGCAGGCCCGATCAGCGGCTGGCCGTCCGCCGAATAGCTGACGGGCCCGTGGACTGTGGTTTTGATACCGGCTTCATTCAAAACCGGCATGCGCTCCATGGCATCCGCCATCAGATGTGCGACCCGGTCCAGTTCCGGATCGAACAGTTCCATGCCGAAGTTTTCAGGAACGCCATTAATCGACCAGGTTTGCGGGTTTTCTTCGTAAGCCCCAAGGATCAAACCATCACGCTCCCGTCGGGTATACCACTGATAGTCATGATGACGAACCAGAGGAATACTGTCCGGCTCACAGGTCGCGACGTCAGGATGGTCGTCCGTGACGAAATACTGGTGCAGCATGGGTGTGATGGGCAAATCAAGCCCGATCATTCGGCCGATCTCGTTGGCCCAGAATCCGGGTGCCAGCACGACATGCTCGGCGATGATGTCGCGCTGGCTTGTCCGCAGGCACCACTCGCCGCCTGCGGTTTGCTCGATTGACGTCACGGGACTGTTGCGCAGTATTGTCGCACCGCCATCCCGCGCCCGTTTCGCCATCGCGTGGGTGGTCTGCGACGGGTCGACATAACCGTCAGTAGGTTCGTACAACGCACCCAACAATCCCTTGGTGTTCATCAGGGGGAAAATCTCTTCAATCTCAGAGGGGCCCACAATGTCAAAATCGATACCCATCTGACGACCCACCGAGAGACCGTGTCGAAATTCATCCATTCGATCCGGGTCGTGAGTCACACGCAGTCCGCGGCAGCGGTGATACCCTGTTGGTGTGCCGACATCGCTGTCAAGCTGCCGATACAGGTCGGTACTGAACTGGCGCATGAACAAGTGGGTCGGGCTGAAGCTGTAATGAGTGCAAAACCCCGCTGCATGCCAGGTCGAACCTGCGGTTAACTCGGATT
The DNA here is from genome assembly GCA_039029455.1 of Pseudomonadota bacterium. Taxonomy (GTDB): domain Bacteria; phylum Pseudomonadota; class Gammaproteobacteria; order Arenicellales; family Poriferihabitantaceae; genus JBCCGE01. The sequence continues at coordinate 22,149 of JBCCGE010000041.1, forward strand.
TTTCCAGTAAGGTCACATCCGTCCAGCCTTTTTCGACCAGCTGCATGAGTAACCCGCATCCATAGATTCCGCCCCCGACGATAGCGACGCGTGTGTGTACAGTCATGATTTCATTCTCCGGCCGTCCGGGTCGTAGGGGGCTTTAGGTAATGGTGTGACTTCAAAGCGCTCTCCTCCAATATCAACGAACCACTGTTCTTTTGACTCGATCGATCGCGGAACATAGGCCATACACAGCGGCTTTCCGGTTCGGAATCCCAATCCACCGGATGTGGTTCGACCGACGCACTCGTCTTTAAAATAAACGGGCTCGTCGTGCAGCAACAGGGGCGATGTGTCATGCACTTCAAACAGTTGCAATCGATTCTCTGTGGGTTTTGACCGCAGGCGTTTAATTGCCTGTTTCCCGATGTAATCGATGTCGTGGTTTTTCGTAACCGCAAACCCGAGTCCGGCGCTGATCGGATCATCGTCCGTGCCGATATCGTGACCCCAATGTAAATAACCTTTTTCCAGTCGACAGCTGTCGAGACAGTAATGCCCGGCGAGAGTGATATTAAAGCGCGCAGCTGATTCAACAACCGCACTAAAGACCGCAGCGGCAAACCGGTTCTCGATATACAGTTCGTAACCCAGCTCGCCCACGTAGCTGAGGCGAACCACACGAACAGTGTGACCTTTGATGGAAAGATCCATAAAATGGGAAAAGGGCAGAGCGTTCAGCTCATTCGGTTGATCGACGAGTTCTGACATCAGTTGTCGACTGTTCGGGCCCATGACACCAAGTACGCACTCCCGTTCAGTGACGTCCTCAATTAACAGCGTATCGGGTAACCGCGCCGTCAGTCTCTCGATGTCGCGCACTCTCGTCGCAGCGCCGGTGGTCAACCGCCAGTGATCCGTACCCTTCCTTGACAGCGTACCCTCGGTCTCTATTCCACCGGATTCGTTGAGCATCAGGGTGTACACCACTCGCCCAATCGGAATATCGATGGCGTTGCAGCACAGATTCTGTAGCGATTGCAGTGAACCGGATCCGGAAATATCGATCTTGGTAAACGGAGACAGCTCGAACAGGGCGCCGGCTGTCTGCAGGTTTTTTGACTCCCGATCCGCAATCGACCACCATCCCTGAGGTCCGTAGCTGTATCTGACAGTCTTTTCATCCGGTGTTTTCGCGAAATAGAGGGGTCGCTCCCATCCTGTGGGTGCGCCGAAAACTGCGCCGTGTGCGGCCATTTCCTCGTGCCAGACTGAGCGTTTTCGATTCCGACCGGTTTTGAACTGCTTATACGGCCAGTGCATGGCAAACTGATTGTGAACCGACTCGGGAATGCGCGTTCGCAGAAAATCCGCGTCGCCATCACCGGGTAGCATTCTTTGCACATCGACATCCCACAGATCCATCGGCGGCGCACCGTCCAATACCCAGTCCGCCATTACTTTTCCGACGCCGGCGGACGACATGACGCCAATAGAATTGAATCCACAGGCCACAAAGAAGTTGTCAAATCCCGGAATTCGACCCATGAGCTGCCGTGTGTCTGGGGTAAAACTCTCCGGTCCGTTCATGAAACGGGAGATGCCGTGGTCGGCGAAGGCAGGAACTCGATGAATGCCGGCCTGAAACATGGGCTCGGCCAGTTCCCAGTTCTCCGGAAATTCCAGAAAGTCGATATCGGGATTCTGTCCTTCAGGATCCCACAGAGTTGCATTGGATTCGAACTGTCCGAGCACCAGTTTTCCGGCATCGCCCTTGATGTAAATGCCGCTGTCGAGATCGCGAATCACAGGACACGGCGAGGCCAGGTCTGAAATCGGTTCGGTCACGATGTACATGTGCTCTACCGCATGAAGTGGCAGTTGCACGTTCGCCATTTGTCCAATTTGTCGCGACCACAGACCGGCGCAATTGATGACACTTGATGCCTCGATGAATTCTCCATCGGTCAGGGTCACACCAATAATGCGGCGTTCTTTTCGCTCAATTGACGCCACTCCGGCGTGCTCCCGTATCGTCACCCCCATGTTGCGTGCGCCGCGGGCATAGGCCATGCACAGATCGACAGGATTGATCTGTGCGTCTTCATCGACCCACACGGCTCCGCTTAAATCGTGCGTGTTCATATGAGCAAAACGTTCAATGATTTGTGGCGGTTGCAGAATTTCGGCGTGCAGACCGTGCATTCCCGCTGTGGCGTGCAGCCGGCGCAGTTCAGTCATCCGGCTATCCGACTGGGCCAGCCACATGCCACCGGTCTGAAGAAAGCCGGTCGCCTGTCCGGTTTCAGACTCCAGGCGGGCAAACAGCTCAACCCCGTAGCGGGCCAGTACCGTCAGGTTATAGCTGGACCGTAGCGGACCGCAGATGCCGGCCGCGTGCCAGGACGTTCCGCTGGTCAGCCGGTTGCGCTCCAGCAGAAATACCTCGCGGTGCTCCCGCAGACCAAGGTGATAGGCAACGCTGAGCCCGATCGCACCTCCGCCGATAACGACAATGGGGAATGATTTGTTCATCGGTCAGTAGTGACGATCGGGCATGGATTCTTTTCTCTGTTGCACATAAGCTTCCAGCGCCTCGAGTTTATCGGCATCAATTTCGGGCTGCTTATACGACCGAAGCTGCTGCTTCCACAATGCATTGGCTCGCATCGCCGTGTCCTTACCTCCTTCGGCGTCCCACTGTTCGAACGAGTTGGCGTCGGTCAGATGAGGCATGAAAAACGCGGATTCGAAATTCGCTACGGTATGGGCACTTGAGAGATAGTGGTTGCCCGGGCCGGTTTCGTAAATGGCGTCAATGGCCTGGCCTTTGTCACTGAGATCGATGCCCTGGCAGAAATCAATCAGTTTCCCACACAGATCGGCATCCATCACGGTCTTCTCAAATCCGGTGACAAGTCCGCCTTCAAGCCAGCCGGTGGCGTGGTTGATAAAATTTGCACCGGCCAGAACTGACATCATCAGGCCCCAGGTTGCCTCTTGTTGCGACTGACCGTCCGGCACCTTTGACGACGACAGCGAGCCCACGGTATGAAACGGAATACCCAGCCGCCGTGCCAGTTGCCCGGCCGCAAGAACCAGTTTTGCCCCCTCCGGATTTCCAAATGTCGGGGCGCCGGACTGCATGGAAATGGCGGTGGCGAAACTGCCCATCAGACAGGGTGCACCGGGCCGGAGCAATTGGGTAAGTGCGGTGACCGCCAGCGCTTCGGCCAGTACCTGGGCGAGAGTTCCTGCAACGGTGCACGGGCTCATGGCGCCAGCCAGAGTCCAGGGCGTGCAGGCCACCGCCTGGTGGTTGCGCGCATACACCTTTAATGCGCCCGACATCGCGCTGTCCAGCACGAGAGGTGCGTTGGTATTTGCCACCGAATAGAGCACGCAGTTTTTCTGTACAAACTCTTCACCGAACAAAATGCTGGCCATGTTGACGGAATCCTGTGCACGCTCCTCGCCAATGAGTGCACCAAAACAGGCTCGGTCACTGAAACGAAAGTGTCCGAGCAGCATATCCATATGGCGTTTGTTGACCGGTATATCGACGGGTTCGCATACGATGCCCCCTGAATGGTGCAGCCACGGTATCGTCTGGTGCAGTTTCACTAGTGTATGAAAGTCATCCAGAGTGGCGTACCGTCGGCCTTCGTCAAGATTGTGTATGAACGGCGGTCCCCACGACGGTCCGAGCACTGTATTTTGTCCGCCCAGCACAACGCTGTTATCCGGATTTCTCGCATGCTGAACGTATTCCGAGGGTGCGGTGGCCTGAACAATGGATCGACACAGGCCGGGTTCAAATCGAACGCGCACACCGTCAACATCCGCACCCGCATCGCGCCAGAGTTGGAGTATTTCTTCATCGTCATGGAATTCCATTCCAACGTCGCGCAGGATTGCGTCCGCGTTGTTCTCCAGCAGACACAGTCCCTCTTCGGTGAGGATATCGAAGGTGGCAATTTTCCGCTGAATGTACGGGAAGCGCGTGACTGGGGCTCGCTTTCGACTGGATTGTCTGGCCCTGCGTCCGCGACTGGGTCGGTTTTCCATTGAAAAGATAACAGCCTGTAGATTGCTTAATAAGTGGATAATAGTCATAATTATGATGATCGTCCAATAATTTATTAAATGAATCCCAATTTTCAGTCACCGCAAAGCTCACCGCCCGGTCGCATGAGTCAGGCCGAGAACCGACGGTATCGGCGTCAGAGTCTACTGATGGCGGCGATGAAAACAGTGGCGCGTTACGACATTCAGGGTGCCACCGTAGAGAGAATCTGTGGCGAAGCCGGTGCCTCGAGAGGTTTGATTGCACACTACTTTGAATCCAAGGAAGCGCTGCTGCTTGCGGCGCTTAAGGGCTGGTTTAATACTGCCTTCGCAATCAAACAGTCAATCGCCGACGATCCATCGCAGAATGCGGAACAAAAGATTCTCCGCATCAGCACTGCGTCGTTTACCGCGCCGGCCTACAGCTGGGAAATAGCGGCTGCATGGCAGGCGTTTACCAACGCCAGTCGTCACGATCGGGCGTTTGCCCGATCGATTCGAACGGCAAGTCGCAATGTGCGTCGGCTGCTCGAGCCGCTGTTTGAAGAAGCCGCGAAAGATGCCGGGGTCACTCTGGACCCGGTTTTGGCGGCTCGAAGTTTGTGCGCGTTGGAAGACGGCCTCTGGAACAGTCTTGCCACCGGAAAAGACGATATGAAAGTGAGTGATGCACAGAAAGCATGCGAGCAGTTTATTCGCGGGTACATCTCCCGCCCGATCAACGGTGAATGAAAAATGAACCCATCATCAAAGTTAACAGCACCTCCTATCGAGACCGACTGGGCAACCGAGTCCATTGTTGCCCGGCGCGAC
>JBCCGE010000042.1:0-26390 GCA_039029455.1 Pseudomonadota bacterium
TACTGGTTCTGAATCCGAAGGCCTATGTGATCATAGGTGCTTTATTTTCCCAATTTCTCAATAGTGAGGGCGACCCTAAACGCGCTGTATTGGTGATCTCAGCACTGTTTACAGTCAACAACCTCATCGCTTTTATAATATGGACCGTTGCAGGAGACTGGCTGTCACGACTGTTTTCCCATCCGGACAAAGCCAGACTATTGAACCGGGGTCTCTCAGTAATGCTGCTCGCGGTGGCTATCTGGCTGGCGCTTGGGGTTTAGGTTTAGAAAGTGTAAAGCTCATGCGCGCAGTTTCTCGCCTTTTGGATCGAAAAGCGGCTCGGACAACAACCTGGCTTTGTGAGGTTTTCCCAGAACCGCAACTTCGAATTCGTTTGAAGGATCTGCGAGCTCTGCATCCACATAGCCAAGAGCCACTGACGTTGCGAACGTAAAACTGTACGATCCCGAAGTAATCCGGCCGGCGTATTTGCCATTCATGTAAATGGTCTCTCCACCCCAGGCGTCGGCTCCGTTCTTGCCGTCTTCAGTCTCAATAGTAAAGCTGCACATCAGCTGACGTGGCGGCAGGTCTTTAATCGCCAGGTAGCCGTCCCTGCCATGGAAAACGGGCTTTTCGGTTTTTACGAGCCCGTCCATCCGGCTTTCTGTGGGATACCACTCCGGCGAATACTCCCGACTCCAGCTGCCGTAGCCTTTTTCAATGCGCATCGAGCCCAGCGCTCTGGAACCGACCGGCTTGATTCCGTAGGGTTCACCACAGTCGAGCAACGACTGATACAAATCCAGCTGATTGCGCTCGTCCACATAGAGTTCAAAACCAAGGTCACCCGTAAACGACACTCTCAGCATGATAGCTTCATAACCGTTGATCGAAACGATTCGATTCCGCATAAAGCGATGTGTCTCGTTATCAAGCGTCTTCCCGGTCAGTGTCTCAACCACTTTTCTGGCATTGGGTCCGGCCACATTTACGCCAGCCATTGCATCGGTGACGCAGGCGAAACTTACGCCGTCTGCGGGCAGATAGGATTCGAAAATCCGACAGTGATAGTCCTCAGCGATGCCGGAACCGATCATGAACAATCGCTCATCGCTTATCCTCGCGACCGTAAAGTCGCCCGCCAGCCCGCCGCGCAGACTCAACAACGGCGTCAGGCAGGTGCGTCCGTTTTCTTTTGGTACGTGATTGGCAATAATTTTGTCGAGCCAATTAACCGCGTTCGGCCCTCTGATCTCGTATTTGGCAAAATTTGACGTATCAACAATGCCGACGGATTCTCGTAACGCCCTGACCTCCTGCCCCATGACATCAAACCACGCGGGACGCTCGAAACCGAAGTCGTCCTTCTGCTCGACACCGGCCGGTGCAAACCAGTGGGGATGCTCCCAGCCATACGACAACCCAAAGACCCCGCCCATGGACTTTTGAAGTTCGTAGACCGGTCGCTGTTTCATCGGCCTGCCGGCTTCACGTTCCTCGTTTGGAAAGTGAATTCGGAATCGTGAACTGTAGGTATCGAGTGCCCTGGCCTTGGTAAACGACTTACTTGCCCAGTTTCCAAAGCGTGCAACGTCCCAGGGAAACATATCCAGTTCGGGTTCGCCTTCAACTATCCACTGCGCCAGGGTAATGCCAAGCCCGGCACTTTGACTGAATCCCGGAATAATGCCATTGCAGCACAAATAATTACGCAACCCCCTGACCGGACCGACAAGTGCAGAGGAATCCGGCGACCAGATCATCGGTCCGTTGATCACCTGCTTGACCCCCGCTTCAGCAAGCTGGGGAATGCGATCACAGGCTCGCATCACGTTGTCAACGATGCGGTCCAGATCCTGCGGCAGTAAATCGTGCCCAAAATCCAGCGGTGTACCCTCCTCAGCCCAAAAGCGACCGTCTTTCTCGTACGCACCCACGAGTAAACCTTTGCCCTCCTGTCGCAGGTAGTACTCCTTGTCCCGGTCAGCCACCAGGGGCAGTTCGCGACCAATAGCCTCAATCTCGGGAATAGGCTCGGTGACGAAATACTGATGCTCCATGGTCATCAGTGGCAGTTCAAACCCGGCAAGTGCTGCAACTTCCCTGCCCCAAAGTCCGGCGGCATTAACAACGTATTCGGCGTGGATCGTGCCCTTCGGGGTCACCACGTTCCAGGTTCCGTCCGATCTGGGATTGGTCTCGACTACCGGCGTAAACCGATAGATTTCAGCACCATTTTGCCGCGCGCCGCTGGCATAGGCGTGGGTAACACCCGATGGATCGACGTGTCCACCCAGGGGCTCAAACATGGCGCACTTTACATCGTCAATGTTCATCAACGGATGCAGTTCACGAATCTCTGCGGGAGAGATTTCATAAAATTCGGCATCAAACGCAGAGGCTTTTGACGCCTGGATGCGCAATTGATGAACGCGATCCTGAGTGCATGCGAGGTAAATCGAGCCCGGTTGATGAACACCGCATGACTGACCGGTCTCCGATTCAAGCTCGTTATAGAGCTTCATCGTGTAGTACTGCAGGCGGGAAATATTGTTATTGTCGTGAAGACCGTGAATCCCTGCCGCTGCGTGCCAGGTTGAACCCGACGTCAGCTCATCCCGTTCCAGCAACACCACATCTCGCCAGCCAAGCTTGGTCAGATGATAAAGGATACTGCAGCCGATTAATCCGCCGCCAATAACAACAACCTGTGCACTCGTCTTCATTCAAGCCTTCCGGAGATTTCGCAATCGTGTGTGAAACAAACCGGCAGAATTGTGCTAATCGCTCGCGCGCAGCGATTTCACATATTCGACGATTCGTACTGATGCGACGACGATCTGCTCATCGGTGGTGCATAAACTGACGCGGATGAGCCCGCTTCCGGTGCTGCCAAAACCGTCACAGGGCAAAACCGCCACATCATATCGATCGAGCAACTGTCTCGCGAACTGCTGACTGGAGACGCCCAGATCTCGAACATCCAGCACAACAAACATCCCTCCTACAGCAGCATGTACGGACAATCCGGGCGCGCTTTCCAGATGAGTGAGCATGATATCCCGCCTTCGATTCATGCTTTCACCGACATCGAGGGCGGTTTCAAAATCATCACGCAGGGCGGTAACTGCCGCATCCATTGTAAATTGGGGCAGACCGTAGGCCATGCACATGCAAAGATTGTAAAGCGGAGTGACCAGTATTTCAGGGCCGACCACCCAGCCGATACGCCAGCCAGTCATACGGTGAGACTTTGAAACACTGGATACTGTAACCACAACCTTGTCTGCTCCGGGTGCACTGGCGGCACTGCAGCGTTCGTTCTCAGGAAGCAGTTCCTGATACACCTCATCGGAAATCAACCAGATATCGCGTCGCGCGCACTCTCTGACCAAAGTGTCCAGTCGCTGCCGCTCGTAGACCGCACCAACCGGGTTGTTCGGTGAGTTAATTACAATCGCCCGGGTTCGCGGAGTAACAGCGGCCAGAATGGCGTCCGGGTCAATCTGAAAACCATGTTCAGCCCGCGTTGGAACACTCACCAGATGCGCGCCCGTAGCTGAAAATGTAGCCGGGTATGTGGTGTAATAAGGTTCGGACAGGATAACCTCATCGCCGCTTTCCAGAAGAACCTGCGCCACTGAAAACAATGCGTTCTGGGCTCCTGCAAACACCACGCACTGATCCGCCGACACAGATTGTCCGGTATTGCGGAGGTGACGCTCGACGATAGCCTGCCGAAGATTTTCATTCCCATTAACCGGGGTATAGTGATGACGCCCGGCCCGAAGACTGGCCACCGCACTATCAACAATCGGATCCGGGGTCAGCTTTTCCAGCTCTTGCCCCACGCTGAGAACGATAACCTCGTCCCCGGCATCCACACGAGCCAGTGCATCGTAGTGCACTTCCCACGCGTCCACACCTTCACCACCGATTCGATCGGCCAAACTGGAAAACTTCATAATTCAAATGTGTACTTTATCAGTGACTGCGGATTATCAATCAATTGATTGAACCTGCCCACTATCTTGTACTCTACTCAACCTTTATATTGGTCACATTATCCTTATCTTTCCGGTCAGGGGCTGGAATCTGACCAACAGGGAATAGCCAAAACAACGCAGCAGTCCGGGACAACACGATGCACGCCGCAGAATCCATTGCCAACATAATAAAGCAGGCTGAATCCATACTTTTGGGGAAACAAACTGCCGTCCGGCAGGCTGTCATCTGCCTGATGGCCAATGGCCACCTGTTAATCAACGATCTGCCAGGCGTTGGCAAGACCACGTTGGCCAATTTGCTGGCGAATCTCTTCGGGTTCGAGTATCAGCGAATTCAGTTTACCAGCGATCTGTTACCTGCAGACATTACGGGGGTCTCCACGTTTGATGCTCGAACTGGGGCATTCACCTTCCACAAGGGTCCAATATTCTCTCAACTGGTACTGGCCGACGAAATTAACAGAGCATCGCCCAAAACACAGAGCGCACTGCTTGAAGCTATGGAAGAGAGGCAGGTGTCTATTGAGACTCAGACCCGTTCTCTGCCCGAGCCGTTTTTTGTTATCGCCACACAAAACCCCGCGGAACAGGTTGGAACCTTCCCACTACCTGAATCCCAACTCGACCGGTTCATGTTTTCCATTCGGATCGGATATCCTGATGCTGAGGCGGAAAAGCAGCTACTGAAAAATCGTGACCCGCGCAGCAGACTCAACCAGATCACTCCGCAAATTGAACTGGACGAGTTTCTCAGGATTCAGTCCCAGATAACGGACGTGTTCGCATCAGATGCGCTGCTTGAATACCTGCAGCATATTATTTCGTTCACCCGAACCTCCGGCAGTTTCGTCACGGGGTATTCACCGAGGGCGGGCATGGCGGTGCTTCGCGCTGCACGCGCTACTGCGTTTCTTGATCAACGCAAAGAAGTTCTGCCAGAAGACATTCAATTTGTGTTGCCTGCTACGGTGCATCATTTACGTTCGCGTGAACGCAACGACCATATCGCTGAAGAGATCCTGAACAGTGTCCCAATCCCCTGATTCAGCAGTTACAGGCGGCTTTAAAGGACGGTTTAGCGAGGCATTCAATCGCACAGCCCGGCTCGAGAGTGACGGCACACTGACCATCACACCTCGCCAGGTATACATACTGCCCACCCGCTATGGTCTGGTCTTTGCCGTCATGTTGTTTGCAATGCTGATCGGTTCACACAACTACGGCGTAAATATGGGCTTCATGCTGACATTTTTACTTGCGGGCCTCGGCATGTCGGCACTGCTGCAAACCTGGCGCAATCTGGTCGGATTGCAACTTCGAGTGCTTCCAGGTGAACCGGTGCATGCCGAGTCGCCCAGCGTGCTCAGCATCACACTGATCAATAACCGCCGCACACCACGTTCAGCAATCCAGGTTCGCCTGCAGACCGATGCAGCCTGGGCGGACCTGTCGGCATCGGGCAGTGAAACTATCCACGTCCCCTATCAGCCCGCAGACCGAGGCTGGTTTTCCCCCGGTCGGCTGACCTGCTACACGTTTTTCCCGTTCGGTCTGTTTTATGCATGGGCTTACTTCAATACCGATAAAAAATACCTGATCTATCCCAGACTTGACGATTTCCCTGCAGAAACGACACAGCGCGCCAGTGATGAACTTCCCAGAGGTCGACCGCAAACGGGCGATGAAGATTTTTACGGGCATCGCAACTACCAGGAGGGCGATCAGCCCAATCGAATTGACTGGAAAGCCTTTGCCCGCGGGCGTGGTCTGCTGGCAAAGCAATACCATCAGGAACACGATGAGGATCTCTGGCTGGAATGGGGCTCGCTGTCTGACTACGGCATTGAACAAAGACTCTCTATGATGGCCAGGGCAGTTGTCGAATTTGATCGCGCGGGTCTGCGTTACGGACTCAGAATTCCGGGCGAGACAATTAAGCCGGACTTCGGCAATAGACATCGACATCGGTGCCTGAAAGCGCTCGCACTGTTTCTTGAGACCTGAACAAAATGAGCCGGAAAATTATCAATGCGCTCGAACTGGAACCGATGGGTCGGGGACTGGTGATTTCGGTGGTAATCATGCTCTCACTTGCAGTACTGCCTCACGCGCAAAACATTCGTCCGGAGATTGTGCTTCTGTTTTTTGCCTTCGCCTCCTGGCGCATACTTGATCTTTTCGTCAAACCGGATATCGCGAACCGTTGGGTGCTCTATGTGTTTGCGGCAATCGGCTTTTCGATCGCGGCGTGGTATTACGGCCCACCCGTGGGGCGAACACCGGGCATTGCTTTCCTGATAATCATGCTGGGACTCAAGCTGATTGAAATCAAAACCCGTCGGGATATTCGGGTCGTATTGATACTGGGGTACTTTACCCTGATCACCCATTTCCTCTTCAACGCGAAAATCACCACTGTTTTGCCAATGATGGGTCTGGTGTTTGGATTCACCTGGCTTATGATTCAAATGGGTCATGTGGGATCAAAGCCACATCGATTGTCCGATATCCGCCTGGCCGGAAAAATGTTTGTACAGGCCATTCCTTTCGCAATCATACTGTTCTTCCTGTTCCCGCGTCTGGCCGGTTCGGTCTGGGGATTGCAGGTTGGAGGACCCAGCGGGATATCCGGACTGTCAGACAGAATGTCGATGGGGTCGATCAGCGAACTGATTGAATCAAGCGAAACCGCGTTTCTGGCAAACTTCAAAACCAACGCGGTTCCTCGCAAGGATGAACGATACTGGCGTGGCGAAGTGTTTTGGCAAACCGATGGCAGAGAATGGAAGGCCGGCAGGAATACAAATCCCGCAGCGCCGAGACTTCAATCACGCGGTCGCACATTCGAATACGAAATGGATCTGCGATCGCGCACAAAAGACTGGTTGTTTGCCTTGGACATGCCGACCTCTGTTCCTGACGGCGCCAGAATTCAGGACGACTACACGCTGAGTCGACCTAAAACCGGTAACTCAGATAACCGATACACACTGACCTCATCCAGCGACTACATTGCCAGTACGGTTTCACCGGAAATTTTGACGAGAGCGCTGCAACTGCCAGATGGTGTCTCTACACCACGTCTCACCAATCTCGTAAACGATTTGAGATCGAGCTCGTGGAATGACAAGGAGTATGTCGATTCAGTGATGCAACATTTCAACAAGAATAACTTTGTATACACGCTGAAACCACCGCTGCTGACAAGCGATAAGCCGGTTGACGAGTTTATGTTTGAGAGTCAGCGTGGGTTTTGCGGTCACTATGCCAGCAGTTTTATCACCATGATGAGAATGGCCAATGTACCTGCAAGAATGGTCATTGGTTATCTCGGTGGTGAATATAACCCCCACGCAAACCAGATCGTTGTCAGACAATCCGACGCCCATGCCTGGGCCGAAGTCTGGTTGCAGGACAGCGGCTGGACCCGGGTTGATCCGACTACTGCAATCGCACCTGATCGAATCGAAAACCCTATCGACTACTCGTCGAGCGCCAATGACGGTATCGTTCGCTTCGATCTCGGCAGTGACAATCTGATCGCAAACCTGCTCAGGGAGAGTCGATGGTTGATTGATTCAGCCCAGCTGAAGTGGCAGCAGTGGTTTATCAATTTTGACTCAGAAAAACAGCGGCAACTATTGACCGGCCTCGGGCTGGGCAATCTGAATCTATCTACTGTAGCAAGTCTCGGTGGATTGCTGGCAATCGGCACACTTGTAGTTATTGCATTTGTATTATTTAGCGCGGAGCGAAAAGCCATTGATCCGGTGCAAAGCCTTTACTATCGCTTTTGCAGGAAAATGGCGAAGAAAGGTGTCCACAAAAACCCGTCCGAAGGTCCAAGGGACTATTTGAACCGTCTAATCGAGACCTTTCCGGAACAGGCGACCAAAATACGTGCGGTTATTGGACTTTATGTAAACCTTCGCTACGGCAAAAACGACGCCGGTTCTACCCGACAAAAGCTCCGTCAACTCAGTTCGGCAATTAACGCAGTGTAAGCATCTCGAACTGTGGGCGCACCGGGTGTTGCGGAACTTTAAGCGAGACGTCAGTGTCGGAGTAATCAACTCATTCGATCCATCTTATTATGAAATCTTTCTTTAGCCGATTTGGTGTACTTTCTCTGCTTCTAGCATTCTCCTCAATCAGTATGGCTGAGCAAACCCTGAGCGAGGGTGGCTGGACCGGACTGGGATACGACATTGACGGCGGCTGGTCGATTGTCGATCGGGACAGTAAGCGGTACATTGTTTTTGATGAAAACTTTGACACAAAAAATGGCCCGGACCTCAAAGTATATCTGTCGAAAAAATCGGTAAATACCGTTCAGGGTCGCACTGTTGTGAAAAGCTCAATCGAAATCAGTCCACTAAAGTCGGCCTCGGGCACTCAGGAATACGAGATCCCCGCCGATGTCGAACTCGACGATTTCAAATCTCTACTGATCCACTGTGAAGCATACTCACATCTTTGGGGTGGCTCTGATTTATAGATTGTTGTCGCACACTGACGTCTGTTAACGACTTTCTCAGCACTCAAAACAACGTCATCATTGATATACTGGCATTCACCGCAACAACCTGAAACGCGCCGGAATGTCAGTTATCGATCTGCAAATCACCGAGAATATTTCTACTGTCCGACTCTCCAATGGCGTAACCAATGCCATCAGTCCGCAGTTGTTACAGGAACTTGAGTCTGCACTGTCAACAGTGGTTGATGAAAGTTGCGGTCTCGTTCTCGCAGGCGGAGAAAAATTCTTTTCGATAGGATTCGATTTACCCACATTGGTCGATATGAACCGGGAATCGTTCAAACAATTCTGGGATCAGTTTAATCGTGTTTTCTTCCGTATTTACACTCTTCCGGTTCCCACCATATCAGCTCTCGAGGGTCATGCTGTTGCCGGTGGCGCAGTCCTGAGTCTTGCCACTGACTTCCGCATCGGCAGTCGCGGAAAAAAACAGTTTGGGCTTAACGAAATTAAACTCGGTATTCCCATTCCATATTCGACTGACCTCGTACTGCGACAGATTGCCGGAGATCGAGTCGCAACCCAGTTGGCATTCAGCGGAGAATTTGTCCTGCAGGAAAACGCGGTTGCGCTGAATCTTCTCGACGATGTAGCTGATCCCGAAGAGACCTTAAGCAGCGCCCGCGAAAAGATGAATACGCTCGCTAAAAACTGCTCACCCGCGTTTGCAGCAATCAAGGCCTGTCGAACACAACCGATTATTCGTGAATACGAGACCTGGGTCGACGACAAAGACAAAGACTTCCTGGACATCTGGTTTGACCCCCGCGTGCAGGAAAAACTGAAGAAGGCAGCGGAGTCTTTTTAAACCGCTCTCAGGTTTTACGTCCTTTCCACCACGTAATGCAATGAACGACGATTACCAGAACAATAAGACCGAAAATTACCGCTGCGATTGGACGGTCGACAAAGTCCAGAGGGGTTTTTACACGCGCCAGAGAAGATCGTAACTTCACTTCCATAATCCCACCGAGAACCATACCAAGGACAATAGGCACTACCGGCAGCTGCAGTCGTTTTAACACTAAACCCAAGATACCGAATCCGGCGGCGATACCGCAGTCGGTGATCGAATTTCGCAGTGAGTAGACACCGATGAAGCTCAGCGTCAGAATAATCGCACCCAAAAAGCGAGTCGGAATCCGCACCACGTGCAGAATGCCGTTGGTCGCGAACATCAAAAAGCCCACCACAATGATGTTCAAAAGCAACAGTGCGATGTAGAGCGCTACGACAAAGTCCATCTGATTCGCAAACAGCTGAGGTCCCGGGATCACGTTGTGAACATAAAACACTGACAGCATCATTGCCGTGAGTGCTTCACCGGGAATCCCGAGTGCCAGCAATGGAATCATAGCGGCGGCGGGAACTGCATTGTTGGCCGCCTCCGATGCAATCAAACCCTCGGGCGCACCTTTGCCAAACTGTTCTGGCGATTTCGATGTTTTTTGCGCATAGGTGTAGGAAAGAAACTGTGCAGTGAATTCACCAACACCGGGAATCATTCCCATCACTACTCCGAACGATGATGAAACCCCGGCCACCCGCTTGTAACCGAACAATTCCCGCAATCCCGAAAACAAACCGCCGCGAATTTGAGCCGGTGCGGGTCGTTCATCAGGTTGAACCAGCAGAATAAATGCCTGCGAAAGCGCAAAAAGCCCCAAAACAACCACAATCAGATCCACACCCGAGGTCAGCCATGTTTGACCAAAGGTAAAGCGCTGGGTGTACTTTATGGGTTCAAGACCCACTGTGTTCAGGAAGATGCCAAAGCAGGCGAGCATCCCGGCCGAAAACACGCGTCCACGGTGAGCCAGAACAACCAGGATGATTCCAAGCAGCGCGGCCAGAAAGATCTCGCGGCTGCCAAAATGTGGCGCAACTTTTGCCAGAAGCTGAGACAAAAAAATCAGACACACAATCGAGAACACGCCCCCAAAGAAGGACGCAGAAAACGCCAGCGACAGTGCCCTACTCGGGTTGCCGTCGCGCGCGATCGGATGACCGTCGTAGGTGGTCAGTGCATTGACAGCGGTTCCCGGGGTATTGATCAGGATCGCGGGAATAGCGCCTCCATACATGGATGATCCATAAATTCCGAGCAGAACGGTGAGTCCCACAATTGGATCCAGGGAGAATGTCGCGGGCAACAAAATCGAAATAGCCACGGCCGCCCCCACACCAGGAATCGCCCCGATCATCACGCCCCCGACAGATCCGACAAAGAGCGCAACAACGACGTCCCATCGTGCCAGTATTTCCAGTGATGAAAACAGCAGGGACATTAGAGGTTCTAGAAGTTGAGTATGAAGAAGTTTCTTATTCCATCGGGCATAAACTCATACAACGCCCCACCTGGAATTTTGACTGAGAGGAACCCTTTAAATACGATCACAATCACAACCGCAATCAGAACGGACCATGCCAGCATCCTGGGCTCACGATAACCGAGCCGAAGAGTTAGCAACAACATGAAAATTATTGACGACGGCAAATAGCCGAGAAACGGAACCGCCCAGACATACAGCAAAAACCATCCGGCATACTCGAGTGAGCGCAACCAGAAAGTAAGTTCCTCAAGTCGACCCTGTGTTCGCAATGAGGCCAGAGAGGTGGTCAGATGCAGTAGTGAAAACAGGGTCATACCCAGCACACCAACACCTGGCCAGAACGCCGGCTGGCTCAATAGTCTGGCGCCCTTTATCCATTTAGTCTGATCGCCGATCTGCGATAAAAGAAACACCGAGAACAGCAGAAATGCCAGCGCAAACACCAGATCACCGGGGCACCTCTGACGGCTGAAAAACGATTTGATTACGGTCTCAGACATTTAACACACCTGAGTATCGGGGCCGACTGAGCGATCATCGTATGCTTGTGATCGCTCAGCCCTGGAAGTCATGACACTATTCGAGAATCTTACCCAGTCTTCCCAAAGCCTCAAGATCACTCTCGATCTGAGCCTGAGCGGCTGCCGCATCCTGCCAGTAAATCAGCGCGCCTGTCTCTTCCGCCAGTTTTTTCGCGGCGTCAGACAGCGCAACCTTTTTCGCCACAGCGATTATTTTCTCGCGCGCGTCTGCCGGCGTGTCCTTGTGGACAAAGAGACCGTTCCAAAGTGCGATATTCAGATCGGGGTCAACCTCGGCAACGGTCGGCACCTCCGGAGTCAGTGAAATTCTCTCTCCCCCAACAGACGCCAGAACTTTCACATCGTCCAGACACGGCAGGATTAGCTGAAGCGTGGTGTTGATGACGTCGACATCTCCCGAGGCCAGAGTATTGCAGTCAAGAGCGTCAAACGCGGCGTCTGACGCGTAACTGAATCCCATTTGTTTGGCGAGCGCCAGCGTTACCCGGGTGGGGATCAGCGGCGCACCGAAGTGACCCAGCGCAACATCATTGCCTTTGGCGTGCTCGGCGAGACCCTGAATATCGTCATACGGTGCATTCTGACCGGCGGCGATTACAAACGGATAAGTCAGAAAATTACCAAGCGGTTCAAACGGATTCGGGCTCAACTCGGGGATACCGATATTAGGTCCAATCGTTGGCACCGCAATAATGAATGAGCCAACCGTGTAGCCATCGGAGGGTGCATTAGCGACTTCAACCGCACCCGGGAAAGGTCCACCGCCGCCGCCAGGCTTATTAACGACAGCTGCAGCGACTCCGTAGGTCGCCTGAAACTCGTCGGCGATCATTCGTGTCAGTACGTCTTCGAGGTCACCGGGAGGCCACGGCACGACGAAGCTTACCGGTTTTTCGGGGTATTCCGCTTGTGCTGCAGGCACAAAACCGATCAGGCTGCAAAGCGCGGTTAACAGAATTTTTTTCATGATTCCTCCAGAGGATGTTCGCTTGTGTTCTGTGTTTCTATTACTGTTATCTCTATAAATGGAACTACGTGCTGCACCACCCCGATACCGGTCGATCAAACCAGACGTGAACCTGACCGGTACCGGTTGCATTTTCGTAATTGCTGAAAAGTCTGCCTTTTGCGGTACAGGCTTCTCCTCCCAGCGCGCCGATCATCATCATATAGTGCCCGAACTTTCCCTCGGGCCCATGAGAACGATAAGCATCCATGTTTTCAATGACGGACTTGTGGTCGCCCGCCTGCCACCAGTCGAGCCGCTGCTCATCTGCTGCTCTGGCCTCAGGTGTCAGAATGTGTTCAGGGTTGGAATTTTCATGTTCCGTGAGTTCATCCAGCGGCCAGAAACGATGACTCAAACCACCGCTGGCAAGTAGCACAACACGCTGGTCAGATTCTTTTATGGCGTCTGCGACGCCCCGCCCGACAGCGAGAAAATTGTGGTCCTGAGCAGTCTGGCAGACGCCGATACTCAACCATGACTCGCCTCGATTAAGAAAGTGGCCCACATTGACGGTTGAATAATGTATTGGAAGACAGGGGTCTTCAGAGGCATGACACCGAACTCCGGCATTTTCAACGCTTTGGGCGATAGATTTTGCCAGTGTCGGATCACCTTTCAAGTCATACGGTACCTGACTCATACCCCGCGGTAATTCTTCAGACGTGTACAGTCCCTTGCGCCGATCATGAGCAGTTACAACGAACTCCACTGTAGTAAACCAGTGGGTATCAAATACCACTACTGCATCAGGTGCTAATGAGTCCAGAACTTCAGTGCGCAACCGCTCGAGTCCTGGCACCAGGCTGATCTCGTTGCCGTCATTGATTTCGAATCGAAGTTCCCGCGGGAACATGATGGTAGGTGCATGAGAGACGAATCCGGCACCAACAATTTCTCCCATAAGCTGACTCGTCTGGATTGCGCGAACGCGTGTGTTGACAATAGGTCTGATCAGCTTATCATCGGCATAAATCGTTTGCAACCAAACAAGTTTTGTCATCGCCGCAGATTCCCGAAACCAGAGTTGAATGACATGTCCGACAGCACACACCGAATAGACATCCAGGGCGTATCGCTATCCCCACATCATTTCATCGGCGGCGAGCGCGTAGCGTCCGAACGGTCATTTGAAGTTCGATCGCCGATGGACTGGACGTTAAAACTGGCTGATGTGTCCCGAGGCGATGCCTCAACGGCCGCTGCAGCCGTCAGCTCAGCGGTTGATGGATTCAAAGCATGGTCAGGTATGACGTCGTCCGCACGCAATGAGGTGCTGTTCAGACTGGCGGATCTGATCGACGAGAATGCCGAGGGCATCGCCGCCATAGAGTGCCTGGACATGGCAATGCTGCACGAGAGCCTGCGCCTGCGGCTGGTACCCCGAGGCGCCCTCAACTTTCGAAACTACGCAGAACTCATAGCCAACCATGAAGAACGGCGCTGGTCTTCAAAGGGAACACAGAATACAGTGATTAGAGATCCGGCCGGACCTGCCGTTATTATTACACCTTGGAATGCACCGTTCATGCTGTCCACGTGGAAACTTGCGCCGGCACTGGCGGCGGGGAATTCCGTCATTCTCAAGCCCGCAGAGTGGTCTCCCCTGTCAGCAAGTCTGCTCGCAGATCTGATTAATGCGGCGGGCTTTCCGCCAGGCGCCTTCAACGTGGTACAGGGATTCGGTTCGGAATTGGGCGCAGCGCTGGTTTCCGATCCACGAGTGAGGCGCATCTCGTTTACCGGCTCGCCGGAGACCGCCCGAGTTATCGGTATTGAAGCAGCAAAGAATATTGTGCCATTCACAGCAGAGCTGGGTGGAAAAGGTCCGCTTGTTGTATTCGCAGACGCCGATATCGATGCTGCGGCAAAAAAGGCTTCAGCCCAGTTCGAGGACTCCGGGCAGGTCTGCCTTGCAGGAACACGCCTGCTTGTGGAGGCATCAGTCCGTGAGCAGTTTTTAGAGCGACTGCTTCACTACACTGACCAGCATATATATGGAGACAGTCGCGACGCTTCCACTACATTGAGCGCAGCAATTCACCCCACCCATCTCGAGCGTATAGAGGGTTTCGTCGAACGTGCACGCAGTAATGGTGACACCATACTGCTTGGTGGAGAACGGTTTGAACCGGACAAGCTGTGGTACAGGCCCACACTGATCGAACCCCGATCAAACGAGTCAGAAATTGTTCAGAAAGAAATTTTTGGCCCGGTCTTAACCTTGCAGACATTTGCTTCGGAGCAGGAGGCTATCACTCTCGCAAACAGCACGGATTACGGTCTATCAGGTATTGTCTACACCGGTGACGCCTCCAGAGCCGAGCGTATGGGTCGCAGCATCCGCGCCGGCACCGTATGGGTTAATACGTTTTTGATCCGAGACCTTACCGCACCATTTGGCGGCTACGGCATTAGCGGAATCGGTCGCGAGGGCGGTGACTACGCGCTGGATTTCCACAGCGATCTAAAGACCCTGCAAATTCTTGAGGGTTCTGTCCGCTAGAATTGTCTGCTATGACAAAGCGAAAAAATATACTGTTTATCATGTGTGATCAGCTCCGTCAGGACTATCTGTCCTGTTACGGTCACCGCACCCTGCACACCCCGAACATTGATGCACTTGCGGCACTGGGCGTTCGGTTTGATAACGCCTACTGCCAGTCTCCTCTGTGCGCCCCTTCTCGAGCCAGCTTCTATTCGGGACGTTATCAGGCCAATCACGGCATCATGGGAAACGACGACGCCATACAACTCGGCGAGAAGCTGATCGCAGATTATCTGAATCCGCTTGGCTACCGAACCGCTGTGGTCGGAAAAACCCATGCACGTCGAAGCCCGGAGGACATGCGTGCGGTAGGGATCGATCCTGAATCTGAATTTGCCCGCACTGCAGCCAGTGGTGGATTTGAACCATTTGAATGGCACGAAGGACTCTGCCCGGATCTGTTCCTGTCCGAGGACCACGGTTACAGCAATTACCTGAGAGAAATCGGCTATGCCGACACCAATCCCTGGGATACAAGGGCGAACAGTGGCGTCGACAAAGATGGCAAGCTGCATTCAGGCTGGGCGCTGCGGAGTTCAGCGTACCCGGCTGCCATTGAGGAAAAACACTCTGAAACTGCCTATACCACGCGACGGGCCATCGATTTTATTCGCGACACACCCGACCGTCCCTGGTGTCTGCATCTGAGCTATATCAAACCTCATTGGCCGGTGATTGCGCCCGAACCCTACTTCAGCATGTTCAGCAAGGACGACGTGCAGCCGGCGATCGACCCGAATGGCCTAAGCAGTTCAGATCATCCCGTTATAGAATGTTTTAGAAAGCTCGAATACAGTGAATCGTACGCTCGCCAGGATGTGCGTGATGTCGTGATTCCGGCCTACATGGCGCTGATCAAGCAGATCGATGACCATGTTGGAAATCTGATCAACTACCTGCAAAAAGAAAACCTGCTTGATAGCACGATGATCGTTCTTACAGCAGATCACGGCGACTACCTTGGCGACTATGCTCTTGGGGAGAAAGATCTGTTTCACGATGTCTCCGCAAAGATCCCTATGATAGTGGTAGACCCGGATCGCTATGCTGACGTTACCCGTGGTACCACGCGCACCGAGTTTGTTGAATCTGTTGATATTGTTCCGACGTTTGTCGAATACGCCGGTGGAACCGTCGCTCGCGAACGTATCGAGGGACAGTCCCTGACACACATTCTGCGCTCGCCGGAAACACCGGATGGCTGGCGCACATTCGCGGTATCTGAAACCGACTATTCGGAGCGCGGCGCTCGCGCACTGCTCGATCTCGAACCCAACCATTGCCGCGCCACCATGATTCGTTCAGACAAATGGAAATACGTGCACTACGTCGGGTTTCCTGAACAGCTCTTTGACATGGAGAACGACCCCAATGAGCTCAACGACCTCGGCATAAACTCAGAGTACGAAAGTGTGCGCGCGGAAATGCGTAACTATCTTCTCAACTGGCGGCTGGCACTCAAGTCCAGAGTCGGTCTCGACGCGGATGTCCTCGAGGGTTTTGGTCCGGAGCAGGATGAACGCAACGGCATCATCATTGGCCGCTGGTGAGTTAAATCGAGCCTGTTCTTCCATCACAGGCTGTTTTAGTAAGATGTCTTTTAGTAATCGGGGTTTTCAAACCAGGGCGCATATACGTGCTGCACCGTTGGTCGCTGCGCAACTTTGTCGGCAATCCTTTTTACATTCGGAAACTCATCGATTGAGGGATGTCCAAGCGCAGTGCGAATCCACGTCGTGAGCATAAACAGATAGATATCCGCAGCACTAAACCGATCGCCCAGAATCCACTCCGAGTCGCCGATCTGATCATTGATCACCGACCAGGTTTCGCGAAGGCGCCGGTTACCCCGGCGCACCGCACTGGCTTCTTCAGCAGGGGAATTTGCAAATCGGTCCGGATAATAAGTAAGTTGAAACGCGTTCTGTACCGAATTTGAGAAATACACCAGTGTCTGCAGGTAAAGCGCCCGTTTAGCGTCATCGATCACAGGGCTGAGACCGGCTTCAGGATGACGGTCACACAGAAACACGGTAATCGCCGCACACTCGTACATTGATCCACCCTCCCAAAGCAGCACGGGCACCCACCCGTTCGGATTCACCTCAAGCTGCTCTTCTGGTCGCGGCTGGTTCATTTCTACCGAGGTTGGCAACAGTTCATACGGTGCATGAATTTCTTCGAGCAATACACGCACTCCCATGGACGCACTTTTTTGTGCGTAAAACAATTGGTACATAGTATCAGCATCCTATTGAGTGAGAGCGGAGTGGGTCGCAAAAAAATACCGGACCGACCCGTCTTCAGAGTTTTGCTGACCAATTGTTACATCATTTGAGAATAGTACTCAAACCAAAGATTCGCAAAGGAAACCTCCGACACACCGGGAATCGACATTTACCGGTGTCAGGAAGCCGGTTCCACGATCAGCCAGGTCTGCGGAAGTTTTTTGCCCTTCTAAAAAGACTGGCATGAATAAAGCATGTTGTGGAAATCCTAGCGACGGGTTTCGGTTGGGGAATCAGTTTTTCACGCCCAGCCTGAAATCCGGGTTAGCTGCCCTCGGACTCCAGATCGGCCTGCTTTACTGCTTTATGCTGCTCCTCTGAGTTGCCTTTCTTCCAGTAGCTGGAGATGTAAATATGAGACTTGGTCACGCCGCGATCGGATTTCAGGTACTGGCGAATTTTTCGCATGGTCTTGAATTCACACGCGACCCAGCACGCCACCTGACCATCAAGCCATCGGGCTGAGCTAACGGCATGAAAAAGCGGAGACGCTTCAGAACCGGGTTCTGAGTTGACGACCCATTGGATATCCACATTTTCCGGCTTTGACAAAGTCTGTTGATCATCTGTGCTCAGAATCTCGACAAATGCAGTGCCTTTGGCGTCATCGGGAAGCGCGGCCAGATTGACACTCAATGCCGGTAACGCCGTCATGTCTGCGGCCATCAGAAACCAGTCGGCATCATGGTTCACTGTTTTCGCCGGCCCCGGCCCGAAGATTGGCATCAGGTCTCCGGCGCGGGTGTTTACCGACCATGGCGCCGCCAGTCCGTCGTTTGCGCCGCCTTGATCAAAGTGGAGCATAAAATCGACGTCGATCTCCATCTGCTCGGGCCGATGTCGGGCAATCGTATAAGTCCGCATTCGTGGTCGTTCTTCCGTTTCGCCCTCAAAAACCAGCTTTATGTAAGCACCCTCTGAGTCTTCGGGCAAAAGCTTTACATCGTCTCCACCCAGCGTGACCCGACGCATGTTCGGAGTCAGATCAAATGCCGACCTTACGGTCAGAACCTTTGGCGATCGGCGCTTAGTGACGCGCTTCAACGTATCAATAAAATTCATCTGTTCTCTAGAATTTTCCGGAATTGCCCCACTGATCTCGCGGAAGAACAGGCTCTGACAAAGACCAGTGTTCTTGTATCATTTTGTTCTTAAGTCGATAGAGATCAAAGACTGCATAATCTTTGCCGCCGTTGAACACGCGTGAATAGGTCACGGCGAAATTACCCTGAGCCAGTACTTTAAATATCATTTCGTATTGCCCGAGAACGCCTCCATCCAGTGCTGAGTTAAGACCATCACGGCCGTTTTCAACCCCCGGGTCATGTTGAATCATATCTGGATGAACATAGGCTGCCAGTTTTGCCCGTTTGCCTTCGACCAACACCTGCTTGGAAAATTCCCTGACCACAATGCGGTTAATATCGGTTGAGTCGGTATCGGTGATTTCAGACTCACCCGCCACCATATCGTTTCCAGAAGCTGTTTCCGTTTGGTATTCAGAAATCACATCCCAGTGTTCAATGATCCTGTGATCGAGATCAGTATCGAACATATCCATTGTCACCCACATTGATTCACCGTCATTGAGCGATTGAAATACGTGGCAGAAGACATAATTTCCATCAACCAGTGAGCGCAGAACCTGAATGTCTCTTTTCGGATTTCGTTCGAGAAAGGGTTGGAAAAATTCCATAAAACCCTCGCGACCGTTACCTACTCCCGTCGAATGCTGGGTATAGCGCTCACCTGTGTATTGCTCGAGTGCGGCCTGCGGTTTTCCATCGCGGATACCTGCAAGATACAGGCCCAGCGCGGATTCAAGTTTTGGATCAGTTTTATTGGATGTGTGCATTTTGACGGCCACCTGTGTTCAGTCTTTGGCTTCATTGGACGGTCGTGACCACCACATCTGCGGGGTGTCAACCCGAAACTCATGTCGGCAATCACCGGTTCATACTAGATCGACAATCCGATAATCGAAAGGTACATCGCGCACCAATTGAGGTAAAAACCGAACCGTGTCTCCCGATCGGATCAGGTATCTACTGTTCAATGACAGCGTATGCCCCGGTTAACTGATTAAACAGGTCGAGAAGTTTTTCACTGGTAATTGCGACCAGCATAGTTGTCGACTCTTCCCGTGATTTTTCCAGTCGGTCTCTGAAAAATCGCCACTGAACATCGGCTTTCTTAAGCAGCTCAAGTGTCTCCTGAGTATTTAGAGACGTGGACTGCAGGCGACTCATGGCGCTTTCAAACTCAGAGAATGCACGCTGCCGTTCTTCTGAAATTTCAGTGCGTTCCAGTCCCCACGCTTCTATGGCGTAGAACTTTGCCAGCCGCTGGGACAGCATCCGCTGCCGACCCGAAATATTTACGATTTCAGCAATCTCCGCGTCGGAGATATCCTGCAGGGATAAAACCACACTGTGCGCTGATGCCAGCAAACGTTCACCCAGCGTGTTCAGTGGTATTGCCCGAGCCTTGGTTGGCGGTGCACCGACAACGGGGGCAAACTGGACCCAAAGCGACCGGACATCGCGCAGTCTTTGACGCGTCACACCATCATACGCGAAGTCATCCAGCTGCCTGAGTTGACGATCAAAAAGTGACACAGCTTCAGACAGATGCGCATGCGCATCATGAAAACTGTAAACCTCGTCCATACCGACCTCACTATAGGCCTTTATCATGCGTTGCGTCAGCATGCGCTGGCGACCCGCTACGTTGATCGCCTCACCAAGGGTGGCGATCTGCTGACCGTAGGCCGGAGGGTATCCTTTAACACAAAACGCAATCGCCAACATGACTGCGATCACAATTGGTTTAGTCATCCGATTTATCGAACAGTCAGTGCATTGAGATCCCATTTTTGAACTCCTCCATCAGAATTTCCGTTTTACCTCTGTAGATAACGCTAAAATCTTTCCGTTAACTATCGGCATGCATTGCTCATTCCCGTATGTACGACATTCGCTGGTTTTTGTATCGAATTAAGGGTTCACTTGAATGACCGCGAATGCGACTCATTTCCTGCAATTCAGTTGCACTACTTAACCGGGAATACCGTGGAAAGACGCCTTAACTAGTATAACTGACTCCCGTGATTCTTCTACTTCCTACGGTGGTAAATCGAGTCTGACAATCGAGTTATTGATGCGGGTTGCCACTTCAATTCAGGACATCGGTTCCGCTACGAAACGCGACAGCAGATCAACATGAAAAGAGTTCTCGAAACCATTCCTGTAGGCCAGATCGAACATCCGATAATCGTACTCAATCGTAAACGCACATAATTTGTTGTATGCCTCAACAAGCAAAGTCTCTGTTTCTCGCAGCAAGTTCAATTTTTCTGCAAGGGTATACTGAGTTGATGGGACGGTATCGGGTGAATCCGATGGTGTCTCAATACCCAGGTTTGCGGAATATCGACCGATAAAATTTCTGACAAGTTCGCAATGCGTCGTATCTTCCTCAAACCCCTTGATCGCGACGGAGTAGAGGTCGCTGTCGCTCGAGCCTGCAGATTCCTTACCCACGGCAAGGTAGAAACTGGACGTCAATCTCTCGTAACTCAGAATGGTCTGGAGCTGCTGGAGAATAGAATGCTGACGCTGAGGAAACGCATCGCCGACGGGCAATTGATATTCCACGGGGACTCCGAATTGTGTGTTGGGGTTTTGTTGTAAATGATTATCATTAACAGGACTCTGAAAGTAAAGTTAACTATTCGTTTAACTCGCACTTCGAGCCTTAAAACAATGTTTTTTAACCTTTTTTTCACGATTGCAAGCAATCACAGTCCCCCATCAGTGATTTAAAACCGCCCCCAAGAAGTACGTACTGACGAGATCAGAATACCGTTCATTTCGGGACTCGCCCTCACGCAATTGCAGCTTAAACCAAAACGCCGACATCGCCTGAACACTGACAATGGTCTGGCATAAATCCTGCGACCTGTTGCCAGCGTCATCGGTCGCTCTGCTCGCCCTGACCTTCAGCTCATTCAACAGAGCGAACCGTGTTAACCCTTCAATCCACAGAGAAAGCAAAACACAATTATTTGAGGGGACATCTCGGCACTCTGCGGGTTTTTATATAGTCTCTGGCCAGTGTGCGCAGACGCCTGCCATCGAAACTCTGAAAATGCCCCGGCCGCACTTCCGCGGCATCGAGGTTTAGCACCTGCTCCATGCTGGAGAGGTAATCCGTTACATTCGAACCCGGCAACTCGTCGTAAAGCGGTCCGTCGAACACCACATCCCCTGAAAACAGAACCTTGGCAGCCGAGTCGTAAAGCGCGATCGAGCCCGATGAATGTCCTGGCAAATGCAAAACTTCAAACGCACTGTCACCCAGATCCACAACATCCCCATGGTTTAAAGATTTTGCCTGAGGACACGCCTTTACCGTGTAGTCCTCGACCTTAAAGTCTGCGCTGGGTAATTGTGAGAAGTCATTTTCCGAGACAAATCCAACCGCGGGTGCGCTCAGTATTCGATGTTGGTCCCCTTCACGCAACGCGTTGTGCTCATGGAAGTGAATAGAGACATCATCAAATTCGTGGCAACCACCGCTGTGATCAAAATGAATATGCGTCAAAACAACTTTAAGTGGCTTATCAAGAATATCCGCCAAGTAACTCTTTAGGCTGGAGACACCCAAACCCGTATCGATGAGCAAATCTGAATACCGCCCTTTGACCAACCAAAGGTTCGCTCTATAGTCGAGTCGATAATTCGGCTCCGATATGCGATAGAGACCGTCGCGCACTCGATCTGTGACAAACCAGGGCTGGACGATCTGATTCACAATCCTTACCCCCTCCAATACCTCAAAAACGGCGCAATGTGCCCGTGGAACATTTAGTAAGATGATGGCGGCCAGACAAGTAAATAAAATCCACCCGTTCAGGAAATAGTCTGCAGGTAGATTTCCAGCTGATCCATTCCTGCGCCCCATCCCTTACCGTGATCCTCGCGGCTGTCCTCAAAAACGCTGATCTCATCGGCTGTCGGATTTCTCGGTTGCCAAAGAAACGTCAAGCGCGTTCTTGATTCTGCTAGTTCTTCGAAACTCAAAGACGCCAGCATGTCTTTAGGCCAGTTCGGTATACGGGGATTTGGCAAAATATCGCCGTTCTCGTTCGACATGTACTGCAGAAAAACAAGTTCGTCTGGCGCCGCAACTTTTTCATACACGGTATAGAGCCACATCTCATATCCATTAGGCATCGTAACCTTGTGCAGCGATGAACCCCCATCAACGATGTCAGCCGAAACATACTCGCAGCGGCAGCCCGGCATTGGAAACATCCAGTTGCTCAGGTGCCTGACCTCAGTCCATGCACTGAAAACAAGTTCGCGGGGTGCATCAATCTCGCGAACAATGATGGACGGTTCTACCCTAGTGTCGTTCATTTTGCTTACCTTTGGATTGAATGGTGGCGAGATAGCTATCAAGTTGATCCAGAGTCTGACCCCAGTACTTCTCGAACTGATGCATCCATTCCTGAATTGGTCGGAGTTCCTCTGGCTGGATTCGGTAGTAGCGAAACCGCCCCGATCGTCGCTCACTGACGACCCTGACCTGCCGCAGAACGCCCAGGTGCTTTGAGACGACCGACTGCGGCCACTTCGTTGCACTCATCAGTTGACTGACAGTCATCTCATTTGTAACCAGCTTATCGATCAGCGCTCGCCGTTTGGGCTCGCCAATCGCGCTAAATACATCGTGAGTTGTTTTTGTTCGAGCCATCTTTTTATTATATTCCAATATAGGAATATGTAAAGTACTGTTTATTGCGCAACGTAACGATATAAATCAGGTATTTTCACGGGGCGTGTGGTACACATGCGCCACCCTAGGATCGCGACAGTGATGACGGTCAACCCGACCGTTTTCCAGACCTAGTGCATAACAGCCCTGCAATTCATCTGCATTAATACACTCGTTTATGAAAAACGCTGACGACTTTGGCTTCGGCACACAGATTCGGAAATCCCCATTCTTCAACGCGACCGTTCGATGGGGTGCGAAAGGATTTTCCGTCTATAACCACATGTATATCCCGAGAGATTTTGGCGATCCGGAGCAAAATTTCTGGAATCTTATTAATGACGCCATTCTGTGTGATGTTGCGGTAGAGCGTCAGGTTGAAATCACCGGGCCGGATGCTGCGCGCTTTACACAGATGCTGACGCCCCGAGACCTAACTCAACTCGAAGTAGGACAATGCAAGTATGTACTGATCACAAACGCTGCGGGCGGAATACTGAATGATCCGGTGTTGCTTCGACTTGCCGAAAACCATTTTTGGTTGTCACTCGCCGACAGCGACATTTTGCTGTGGGCGCAAGGCGTCGCTGTTCATTCCGGCATGGACGTCGAAATTTGGGAGCCCGATGCCTCACCGCTCCAGCTGCAGGGCCCGGCTTCTGCCAAAATCATGAGCGAACTTTTTGGCGACGGCATCAACGACCTTCGATACTATCGATTCCGTGACATCACCTTAAATGGAATACCTCTGATTGTCTCGAGAACAGGCTGGTCAAGTGAGTTGGGATACGAGCTTTTTCTGCGGGATGGAAACCGTGGCGATGAACTTTGGGAGACCATTATGGCGGCCGGAAAACCGCACGGGCTCAAACCCGGACACACATCGTCGATCCGCCGGATTGAAGGTGGCATGCTCTCGTACCACGCAGATGCAGATATCCACACCAATCCTTATGAGTTGGGACTGGGTCGACTCGTCAATCTTGACGGCGACTATGAGTTTATTGGCAAACAGGCGTTACGCAAAATCAAGCAGAGCGGAGTTACGCGCAGGCAAGTCGGACTGACTATCGAATGCCCTCCCCTGACCGGTCCAAACACCACTTTTTGGCCGTTGACCCAATCAGAGGAACCCGTCGGTAAAGTCACTTCGGCCGTGTACTCCCCTCGACTTAACAAAAATATCGCGCTGGCAATGGTGCAGATCGGACATTCAAAACTGGGGGAAACACTACAGGTCGATATGAACGGTGAATGTTGCGATGCAACGGTTGTTGAGCGTCCGTTTTTTGATCCGAAAAAATCAATCGCTTCAGCGCGATGATGCCGCGGGATTTTCCGATTCTGCACTCCTCGCAACGACAGCATCGATCTCCACCTGTTGGCCCTCGTAGCCAAGCGTGGACACGCCTGTCAGTGTAGTCGGAGGAACCTGATCCTTAAACTCTTCCCGGAAAACCTGCCAGACCCGACCCACCGTATCCCGATTGCCGACGACATATACGGTAATCTTCTAAACATCGTGCAATGAAAAGTGGTGGCACTGCAAAACAGTTTTCAGCTTACGCGCACACTACCACTAAAGGCACCCGGCCCTGAAAGGTGCTAGCCACCAGGAAGCGTTTTAAAGGAGAGACGCCTTCTTGCGGCACACCGGGCACCTGGGAATCTTGTTCGGACTGTTGGTGTGATTGCGAACGTGCAATCTGTCACGTATTCTGTCTAGGCGAGCTGCTTGATCATAAGCTCCCGGTCTCCGCAATGAAGACAGCCTGGATACTCAACAACGGGGCTGGATAATACTTTGCGGTATCCCAGATACTCATACAGAGCCCTGGCAGCCGTGTTTTCCGAGGCCACTAAAGGCTCATGCACATCACATTCGCGACACGAGCCTGCGACTCGGCATCGCTGAGAAGCGAACGGGCAGTACCCTGTCCCCGGAGCCTCCAACACCACCAGGGACCGGACCACATCGGGATAATCGTCAATTTCCGTCAGATCCACTGTGTCGGGTTGTCGATAGGAGATAATCATTCCGGCAACCTTCGAGCTTTAACGACACACCTTCGCATTTCGATAGCTGAATCCACCTTCATCTCGAGACGCTCTTATCCGGCCAACGTCCATCGGATCCTGACCGTCTTCGACCATATCGGACCAAAGACTAAGCGGAATTCCCTCTCTGGCCAGGTTGATCAGACATGCCAGATCGCCGGCGTCACTTTTTAATGCGTGTTCAATAATCGTCATTTCAGCTCCGTAGATTGCAGAGCGAACAATTCGATCAAACCGTGCACTCCTTTTAACTCATGATAACCAACCGAGCTGTTCGGTGTATCGATTTCCTGCGCAACCTCGTTCGTCATCAGAATGGGATACCCCGTACTTTTGGACAAACCTTCGACACGTGCGGCCATATTCACCGCCGCCCCGAGCACTGTGAAGTCCAACCGCTCTGGTGCGCCGACGTTGCCGTACACCACCTCGCCAACGTGAAGCCCCAATCCAAAGTTGATCGGGTGTGAACCGGACCGTGTCCGATGACGATTGTTTTCATGGACACGGCTCGTTGCAGTCATCGCTGCACGGCAGGCCATCCGACACGCGCATTGTCTCGACACCTCGTCAGTGACCGGAAAAACGACCAGCATCGCGTCGCCGATAAACTTTAAAACCTCGCCACCGCATTGCTCGACTGCATCGGAGACAATTTCAAAATACTCATTCAGCAAATCAATCAGATCACTGCTTGAAATCGATTCTGTCAACGTAGTGAATCCCCTAAGATCGCAAAACCACACGGCCGCTTCAATGAGTTCCCCGTCGCCTCTTTGAATTTGCCCCTCCAGCACTCGCTTTCCGGTGCGCTTTCCAACATAGGTTTCCAAAAGCGACTGTGCGCTTCGTCGCAGGGCAAAGGTTTCAAAAACAGGCGCAATAAATTCAGCCAATTCGTTAAACGCTGCAATGTCTGAATCAGAGAATCCGGGGCGATATTGCGACACAACAATCAGTGTACTGACTTCGCCGTTGGAAAATATCAGTGGAATGACAACATAGTCTGTCGCACCCTGGTCCCTGAGAGCAAACAGCAAGCTGTGATCCGAATCCTTGTTCAGATCATCCATTTTTTTTCTGTAAAGGCTACGCGTTGTTGAAACGATGTGCATGGGGGTGCCAACAAAGCTGTCGTTGACTCTGTATTGATGGCTGGCCTGCGTTTCTGTGAAGTGTTCCTGATCTTCAGACCAGATCACCGACCATCCGGCTACCAGCGGGTTTAATGTCAGGCAGTTCAGACGGACACGCCAGACCGGCGCGCCGCATTCGATTAGTTTTTTACCAAGCTGCTCGACA
>JBCCGE010000043.1:0-26275 GCA_039029455.1 Pseudomonadota bacterium
AGGCGTTTTTGTTATAGATCTACACGGATTAGAATTAACTGATGTAATAAACCACTATCCTAAAATATACCAATGGGTTTTAGAACGGGTAACCACCATTTCTCTCTAAATTGTTTATCTTTCGATTGCAATCTTGTTGCTTTGACCCGTTCTAAAACCCATTGGTATATTTTAGGATAGTGGTTTATTACATCAGTTAATTCTAATCCGTGTAGATCTATAACAAAAACGCCTCTTGAAACTTGTGAGAAATCTTTACCGTTTAGATATGGTCGAATATGGGGGTGTCCTTTGGATTCATCATAATCAAGTTCATTTATTGCTTGATCCTTAGTCAGAGTGAATCCTCTGCCGTGCGGTATGATTCCCCTCGAAGACAACCCGCTATTTCCAACAAGGGCTTTTACTGAAGTAAGGTCAGCGCCTGCGCGAAGATCTGATGTGATTTTTCCAACAGACGTTTTTAGTGAAACTTTAGCCTCATTATCACCCAGGCTTTCTTCATCCACAGCAATTCCTAATACTCCCTGATGACTACCCTTACTCGCGACGGTCATTGCTATGCGCACATCTGCGCCGTCTGATGAATCAACCCAAGGGTGGTCCGGTATAGTGAAAATGATAGATAACGGTTTCTTATTAGATAAAAATTTCTCGATTACTTTTCTATTGAAAGCTTGCTTAAGGCTGTTTGTAGTAATAAATCCAAATCTTTGGCATTTATTACTCATTTCTAATGCTGAAATTTCCCACCAATACATAACAAAATCTGCTGATTCTGGAACACTATCCCATACTGAACGGATTGCATTTACGTAGCCATCCCCCAGAGAAGTTCTCATCCGCTTATTACCAATAAATGGGGGATTACCCACAATATAATCCGCCTCTGGCCACTCAGCCTTACGCGGATTACTATAGGTGTAAACTGATGCGCGCTTACTATCATCGGGAATCAACTCACCAGTAACGGCACTAGTTTTAAAGCTAAAGCCATCCCAAATGGTAACTGCCTGACCGTGCTCATCTAACAACTCCGATTTACTGTCATATTCAATCAGCGCATCTCGATTTTCGATATTTTGAAAGTCCCGCAGGATGGGGTCGGGTAAATTCAGTTTACCGTGAATACGGTAGTGCCATTGCAGGAAACCAATCCACAAGACGATTTCAGCAATGGCGGCGGCCCTTGGGTTGATTTCTATACCCAAAAACTGGTGAGGATCTACGGTGAGGCCTTCTGCCTCAAGTGAGGCTTGGCCCCCGCTTAAGTCGCGAATGGAGTTTAAGACCTCACCCTCTAAGCGTTTTAGGTGCTCCAGTGCTACGTATAGGAAGTTGGCGCTACCACAGGCGGGGTCTAGGATCTTGATGTTACATAAATGGAGGTGGAACTCGCGTAGTGTATTGAGTGCTTTTTCTTCGGTTTTTTTGGCCTCACTCTGCAACAAAACTTCCACCTCTACCTGGACGGTATTCCACTTGTCGCGTAATGGATCAAGTAACGTGGGTATTACCAAACGTTCCACGTAGGCTCTTGGTGTGTAGTGTGCGCCCAGTTTGTGCCGTTCACGAGGATCTAAAGCACGTTCTAGAAGCGTGCCAAAGATGGCCGGTTCCACATAGCGCCAATCGGCTTTGGCGGCGTCAATTAGTAATTGGATTTGTTCTACGTTTAAGGGGATGGGGTCAATGTCGGTAAACAGGCCGCCGTTAAATCTACGCAACTTAGTACGCAACTGGCCTTCAAAGCCGCCGGTGTTCATTGCACTCCATAGGCTTGTCATGGAATCGACAAAATGTTCGGGAGTTTGCTTTATACCTTCTAATAACTCAGTGAAACTACCTTCGGGAATTAACTCTACGTCTTCACTGAACATAGTGAATAGGCAGCGTTTTATAAAGTGGGCGGTTCGCTCAACTTCAAAACCCGCTTGCTCTAAAGATTTAGCCAGTTCTGCCAAGGTGGCGCTGACCTCGCGAGTGACTTCAGCAGCGTATTTGCTTTCATTAAGCGCGTGTGGTTCTAACCACAGGGTCTGCAAGCGCTGTTGAATATCCGTTTTAGCAATGTCGGCAAGCGTAGTGGTGAAATTGCCGGTATCGGGGTAATGCTGGTATAGACCACCTGAGCAACTGAACTCTGAATACAGTTGGATACTGCGACCTACATCCACCACGACAATAAACGGCGGGCGGCCCTCATCGACTGGAAGGGTGCGCACATAGTTTTCGGCCTGATTGAAAGCCTTTTTCATGGCGGTATTCCAGCCGTGGGAGCCGATCTTTTTACCAGTCTGTTTACCCTCCATAACAAAGCTGTCGCGACGGTACAAATCAACGCGATTCTTCCCTTGCTTTAGTTGGCCGTCGTTATCAAAGCTGTCTACTGGGTACTCAAAAATATACGCCCCGTCTTTATTAGCATCACTTTTAGGGTCGGGATGTGGCAGATTCAGGGCGTCGCATAAGTCGCGAGCGAAAGATTGAAAATCGGCTAGCTCTGAACCTTTGCCTTGAGTGTTCTCCCACTTTGCGATGAAGGCGGTGATGTTTGTTTGGTCGATGGTTGGAAGGTCAAGCTTTCTGCGATTCATGACGCGAGCCATAGGTTCATCCTGAAATAAGAATTTTACTGTGTGAAAACAATAGACACCTAATGAAGTCCAATGTCCGCCATGAGTATTCTGCGGCCATTGACAAGACTTAGCAAATCTCGAAATACTGTCAACCAGAACAACTCCGAACGTTTACGTTTAGTACGACCGGGGCATCCCCAAAACATGTTCTGCAACATAACTCAGGATCAGATTGGTTGAAATTGGCGCCACCTGATACAACCGTGCTTCGCGGAATTTTCGTTCGATGTCATATTCTTCTGCAAAACCAAAACCACCGTGTGTCTGCACGCAGGCCTCTGCCGCCGCCCAGGACGCATCCGCGGCAAGCATTTTCGCCAGATTGGCTTCTTCACCCGGATTCTCTCCCGCCTCATAGAGCCTGATTGCCTCGTTGAGCATCAGCTCTGCTGATCTCATTTGCGCATACGCTTTCGCAATCGGAAACTGGATCCCCTGATTCTGTCCAATAGGGCGACCAAACACGCTGCGTTCACTGGCATAAGATGAAGCTTTCTCAATAAACCATTTGGCATCGCCAATACATTCCGCAGAAATCAGAATACGTTCAGCGTTCATACCGGAAAGGATGTACCGAAAGCCTTTGCCTTCTTCACCGATCAGCGCACTTGCAGGCACCGGCAGGTTATCAAAGAATATTTCAGTAGTGGCATGATTCATCATTGTCCGGATGGGTCGAATAGTCAGGCTGTTCTCCGGACAGTCGCGCATATCCACCAACATGACTGAGAGCCCGTCGGTTCTCTTCTTAACCTGATCCCGCGGCGTCGTTCGACACAGCAACAACATCAAATCAGATTGCGCCGCGCGAGACGTCCAGATTTTCTGACCGTTAACGATGTATTGATCACCATCACGTCTGGCGGTAGTGCGCAATGCAGTGGTATCTGTACCGCTGGACGGTTCAGTGACCCCGAAAGCCTGCAATCGCAGATCACCGGACGCGATACCCGGAAGATACTGTTTTTTCTGAGCATCAGAGCCATGGCGAAGTACCGTACCCATGGTGTACATCTGAGCATGACAGGCTGCCGCATTGCACCCGGTATGGTGAATTGTTTCCAGAATTGCGGCGCCGGCAGAGATTGGCAAACCGCTGCCCCCGAATTCCTCCGGAATCAGAGCCGCCAGATATCCCGATTCCGTTAACGACTGAACGAAAGCCTGGGGATACGCCTGCTCACGATCACACTGTCGCCAGTACTCACCCGGATAGTCTCGACACAACTGTCGGACCGAGTCTCGAATTTCCTGATGATCCAGATCGTAGTTCATAAATTATCTCCGGTAATTTTCTACTCTTCAGCAGTTGAAAATTCAGTTCTGACCGCAGCGCTGTGCTGACCCAGTGCCGGAACGAGCGTGGGTCGTTCCTGTTCGGTTCTGACTGGCAGGTCCGCCATGTCGACAGTCATGCCTCCGAATTCTGCCTGTAGATTTCGTAAGAACCGATGTTCCGACAAATCTTCCACCTCACTGAGCTGGCCGTTGGCGATACCCGTCTCATTCAGAAGCAGAATCAGGTCGCTGCGATCATGACCAGAAAATACTGTATCAATAATCTGTTGCAACTGCTCACGATGGGTCACCCTGTCCGCATTGTCTGCAAACCTGGGATCATCAGCCAACTCGGGTTGTCGCAGCACCTGCTCGCAAAAGATGGTCCATTCCCGGTTACTTTGAATTGCGATCAGGACCTGCTCACCTGCGGCACAGGTAAACGCACCATACGGTGCAATTAGAGCGTGTGTCAGACCAAGCCGCTTTGGCGCGCCCCCCAGATATCGATGGGACAACAGCGGCATATTCATCCAGTCGGCCAAAACATCGAACATAGACACCGACAGATCAATACCTTTACCTGTGCGTCCACGCTGAATGAGCGCCCGCAATATTGCTGAAAATGCGGTCAGTCCGGTCGCAATATCACAGATGGATACACCCACCCGCGTGGGCGCTTCCGCGGTTCCGGTTACCGCGCACAATCCGCTTTCCGCCTGCACGAGAAAATCATAGGCCTTCTTTTTTGCCGCTTCACCACTGTTGCCGTAGCCGTTAATGTCGCAGCAAATCAAAGTCGGATTGTGTTCACGCAACACGTCTCCGCCAAATCCTCGGCGCGCCAGCGACCCGGGGGCCAGGTTGTGCAAAAACACATCCGCCCTGCGCAGCATATTCCTTAACAAAGCGATATCCTCTGACCGATTCAGATCGAGACACACGGATTCCTTGCCTCGGTTCATCCAGGCGAAAAAAGTGCTTTCGCCATTCGCCCCTCGATCATATCGACGTGCCAGGTCGCCCTCCGGACGTTCGATCTTGATGACCCGAGCACCCGCATCCGCCAGCATCAAGCCACAGTAGGGTGCGGAAACTGCCTGATCAATCGATACCACCAGCAGACCATCCAGTTCACGATATAAACCCATAAATTTTTCCTCTCAAAAGATGCACTCAAAGCCGCAGCCGAAACCCGTCGGCACACAGCAAGCCATCAGCGAGTCGCGTTCAAAATGTAATGTCAACGATTGCTTCATTTTTTAAGATTCCGGCCGTGTTAATCAGCCAACACTCTTTGAAGATGTGAAGGTTTTCGCCACCCCGGCGCGGAAAACTCTGCCTTCGGTTTGTTCTCCGGGCAACCAGCTGTCAATTTTCTCACGCAACTCAAGCAAAGCATCCAGATCTATACCGGTATCCATTCCCAAAGACTCGAGCAAATAAACCCCGTCCTCCGTCGCAATGTTTCCGGTTGCACCGGGTGCAAACGGGCATCCGCCCAGTCCACCGAGAGCAGCATCAAATCGTCGAATTCCCACCTCGACCGCTGCCACTACGTTAGCGAGTCCCATACCACGCGTATCGTGAAAGTGGGCAGCAAGCGGAAGATTTCCTACGTTAACTGAAATAGCATCCAGCAATCGACGTACCTGAAACGGATTGGCGTAACCGACGGTATCCGCGATATTGAGTTCATCGGCACCCGCGACTGCCAATTGCTGCGCCACCTCCAGCACGCGATTTTCTTCGACTACACCCTGAATGTTGCACCCATACGCCGTTGCAACAGCGGCGGACAACTCGACATTCGTTTGCAGGTTTCTTTGGTTTCGTTCTGTTACCAACGCCCTGAATTCTGCAATCGAATCATCTGTAGTACGCCGAACATTGGCGCGATTGTGCGCCTCACTGGCGGAAAGGACAAAGGTGATTTTGTCTACATCGAGATCAAGCGCCCGTATCCCGCCTTTAAGGTTCGGCACTAACACTCCTGTGCGAAGCGCGCTGATACCGTTTGCGCCACGAATTACATCGGCTGCGTCCGCGAATTGAGGGATTAGAGTGGGCGGCACGATGGACGACACCTCAATTTCCCGAAAGCCACAATCCACCTGTTGTCTGACCCACTGAAGCTTGGTTTCAGTAGGCAGCACCTGACCGACCATTTGCAATCCGTCCCGCAGGCCGACTTCACGCACGATTACACGATTGGTCATGACTTGTCTCTTGTACACACGACGGATACCGAATCTATTGTTGTTGTTTTATATATAAGCAATGCAATCAATGTTCCGGCGCCAAAGCTGAAAAACGGTTATCGGAATCTATACCAAGTTCGAACTATTCACGGTTGCGAGTGATAAGGCAAATATAAAGTCTGTATACGTAATATGCCGGATTTGCATATGCACCAGTTGCAAATTACGAGCACCGTGTTGCGCAATTTACAGCCCATTTAGGCGATGTGTCATTCGGGCAGTGCTGATATTCCAAAGCAATGATCTCGACGCGCCGGTTTCCGCCTAAACGTCTGGCAGATCGGAACCGGGCTGGGCTGCCCAGAGCCCACCTTTGATCATTTTTGCCAATTCATACTTCAGAATTGAGATCACAGCATTCGTCGCGCGGGTACTTGATCGACCCGAAGGCAATGCCAGTATTAACTGACGTCTAATGGGCGGTGATTGAAAAGTGCGCGCCTCCAGAATACCGGACTTTATCTCTTCAGCAACTGCCGATCTTGGAACAAATGCGTGATAAGACCCATTCACAACCAGTGACTTTAGGACCCAGAAGGCATCACCCTTAAGCGCGGTATTCAGTGAAACATTCGCTTCGGCAGCAGCAGAATCCAAAACCACCCGGATTCCGTGAGGCCGGCTTGGCATGATTAAAGGTAGATCTGCGATCTCGCGCAACTCGACCTTCTCACTGATATGCGGTATCGATCCTGTAGGGCTGATAAGAATGATGTCCTCATACAACAACTCTTTTGTATGAAGATGATAATCTGAAGACGGTCCGTACAGAAATGACACATCCAAATCACCTCGCTGCAACCATTCCACCAGATGACCCGAATAACCTTCAACCAGTCGAAGACTGACATGAGGCAGCTCTCGTGTTACGCGTTCCACAAGACGCACAGCAAAGACACTATTTATGCTGGGCATCAGACCCAGTGCAACTTCTCCTGTTACGTCATCAGACATCGACTGGATATCGTAGACCGACTGCTCGAGCTGCCGAATCAGACCCGATACCCGATCCAGAAACGCTCTGCCTGCGTCCGTGAGATGCATTCCACGCACATGGCGCGAGAACAGCTCAATCCCCATCTCGTGTTCCAGCAGTTTAATATGTCTCGAAAGTGCGGGTTGTGCGATACGCAGTCGATCAGACGCCCGACTCAGCGATCCGGTTTCGGCAACACATACAAAGGTCTTGAGTTGTTTGATATCCACAAATTCTAATTTTTTTATATAGGCGAACTACTTAATATCATTTTTTTATAGATATCAATATCTGAAAATAGTTAAATAACTCAGACATTCAATGGCTTGTATTTCGCGAAAAGCCTTCCGGATTGGCTCCTCATCGAATTAAGACATGACCGAAACAAAAGAGAACAAAATCCGGGCGACCACCTCATTCAGCACGATCAGTGATGCAATCGCTCACTTTGCTGCAGCCCGAGACGTTGTGACGTCCGAAGAAAGTGCGGTACGTATTGCCCGACTTTCGGTTTTTGACTGGTGCGTCGTATCGGTTGCAGGCTGTCAGGAACCGGTAAGCCAGATGGTGAGGGAGATGGTTTTGGCTGAAGGCGGCACTGAGGATTCAACGGTCATTGGTCAAAAGCGCAAATTACCACCCCGAGCTGCTGCACTCGCCAATGGGACATCGTCCCACGCTCTGGATTACGACGATACCCACTTCGCTTATCTGGGGCACCCCAGTGTTGCCGTCTTACCCGCTGCGTTTGCTCTGGGAGAGAAGACTGGGTCGACTGGCGAGTCATTTTTGCAGGCCGCGTTGATCGGTTTGGAAACAGCGTGTCGAGTCGGCATGTGGCTTGGTCGTCAGCATCACCTTAAAGGGTTCCATTCAACGTCAACGGTGGGGTGTTTTGGCGCAGCAATGGCGTCGGCTTATCTGCTTCAGCTCAATGTGACAGAGGCTCACCATGCGCTTAGTTTGGCTGCCACCCGTGCTTCGGGACTTAAAGCGCAGTTCGGAACCATGGGGAAGCCGTATCACGCGGGGATGGCGGCAGCTAACGGCGTTGAATCGGCACTGCTGGCAAAAGCAGGCTTTGAGGCGAAACTCGAAGCACTGGAATGTGATCAAGGATTTGCAGACACCCATAGTGGAGAATTTGTCGATGCATCCACGGTACTGAATGGACTTGGATCAAGATATATCTTCACAGATGTACTTCACAAGTATCACGCGTGTTGCCACGCAACTCATGCCGCGCTGGAGGCACTGATCGAAACGAGAGATGCACACAATCTGAAACCTGATGCAATTCGCACGATAGATATTGAGGTCAACCCGCGATATTTGCACGTCTGCAATATTGAAGAGCCGAACACAGGACTGGAAGCCAAATTCAGCTACCGTCTATTGGCCGCAATGGTCCTTGCGCGGCGAGATACGGCATCTCTGGAGACATTCGCTGACGAAATCTGTGCCGACCCTGATCTTTTGGATCTTCGGGATCGCGTTTCGGTTTATCCGGAGCCCGCACTGTCTGACACAAGTGCCTGTGCTCGAATAACGCTGACTTCAGGTTCTGTGCTTGAAGCCAGACACGACATTAGTGACCCGATGACGTACGGCGAACGCGAAGCCAGAGTGCGGACAAAGGCAGCAGCTATACTGGGTGAAGTTCGGGCAGACCAGTTGTGGCAATTAGTAGAGCACGCGAATCCATCATCTTTACTGGAGTGGATGCAGACGAATTTAAGGACGCCTTAAAGGAACACCGATGAAGGCATATCAACCGAGACCAAAACACTTAGCTTTGTCGATTATCGCAGGGATACTGCGCGCGAAATGCCAATGGAAGCCGTTTCGGGTGAGCGTCTGGTACTGCGGAAATTTCGTAGACGATTGGTCATGCTTTTAATTTGGCAATCCTGGTCCGGTCCTTGCGCGCGCCAACTTCAGCGTCTGGGGAGCATCACCAAGCAAGGAGATCATCAAGCCCCCCGAATGTTGGCAATCGAAAGTGATCAGAGCAGACAACACTCGGCGGCATTTCAAAGGGAACATGGGTCAAAACCAATTTTGATCAGCGATGCAGATCAGCGAATTGCCGATCTTTACTGTGTCCGTTATTGACCGACGAGAGTGACCACCGATTCTGAAGGCATTGTAAACAACATCTACTTTGGAGTTTACCTCTCGTACAACAATAGTTCCGAAAGACACTGGTCCGTTCAGGGTTATCGAGTCGCTGGAAGTACAATCCAAATCCTGATATTAGTTGCGATCAAAAACCGTCGATATTAGATACGCAAACGGCAGAACATCAACAATCTCCCACCACAAAAATCTGGTCGGTTCTGACGGATTTTTTTCTATCGAACAACCAGGACTGAGCACGTTGCATGTCGCACGACTTTGGCCGCCGTTGAACCCAGAAAATAGTCCTGAAGATCAGGTTGGTGTGAAGCAACGATTATCAATTCGGAGCTCTTTTCGTCTGCAACTTCAAGAATTGTCTTGTAGGGGTGACCCACTCGAACTTCTACATCCACATCTATACTTGCGGATTCAGAAAGAGCTTTCAATTTCTCTGAAGCAGACTGCACAGATTTATCAAGAATTCCGCGCGGCAGCTCTACTGCAGCCCATCTTGGAATGTCTTCCACCACATTAAGCAGAGTAATCTTTGAACCAGGACCACTTGCAGAAGCATGCTCAATCAGATTATCGATATTCTTGACGTGGCCCAGGTCAACTGGAATAAGTATTGATTTATACAAAGGTATTTCTCCTTCAATTCGTTATGGTTGAACATTAAGCGCCTGTCAGTGTGGCCGCATTTACCCTTGAATGTCAATTTGTGCATAAAACAGAGTGTTTTTGGTGTGATTTGCTTCATTTTCAACCAAAAAAGAACGATTCAGTGCTGATAGCAATTATGAAAATTCAAATTGAAACGAGGCATTCCATAAAGGAAAAAAGTAACTAAGAGATGTGAAGGATAAATGCTCTCGTGCGAAGAATCTGCCAAAACCTGCCGCCGGAGACCAACTTGGCAAAAAGTTGGTTTTTTGCGTCTTCGTAATGTGATTCTCTAAGTAAAACGGCAGGATTTGACAACAGAGAATCTGCGGCGGTTTCTGGAGACAGTTATCACGCGTCTTGCCAGTGAAAACCCCTCGTTTTGCGACCTGCCAACCATCGATGTAGCGATCAAGACTGAAGAGCATCTCAGAGAGTCAAACAATCTGTCGCATGTCGAGTAATAGCTGAGTCAGGACCTGGGCTGGCGACACATCCAGATACTTTTTAAGCGTTTGGCACAACTGGCAACATCGAGCCTGCTAGCCGGCTGCCAACAAAGATCTATGCCGCTAAATTTGTTGCCGCAGCATCGAGATTGGCCATACAGCGTGCGGTATCCAGCATTCGGTTGGAGAACCCCCACTCGTTGTCGTACCAACTTAAAACCCGAACGAAATTTTTATTCTGGACTCGTGTCTCGTCAGCGGCAACGATTGAGGAAAGAGGATTGTGATTAAAGTCTGAACTCACTAGCGGAAGGGTGGAAACTCCCAAAACACCCTCCATAATGCTTTCCGACGCATTGGTTAGCAGTGAATTTATT
The DNA here is from genome assembly GCA_039029455.1 of Pseudomonadota bacterium. Classification (GTDB taxonomy): domain Bacteria; phylum Pseudomonadota; class Gammaproteobacteria; order Arenicellales; family Poriferihabitantaceae; genus JBCCGE01. The sequence continues at coordinate 10,765 of JBCCGE010000043.1, forward strand.
TCCTCAACGCTGGTGTTTCGTTCGGACTCGAAACATAAATCAACCACTGACACATTTGGCGTTGGCACACGAATTGCTGATCCATCGAGTCGACCATTCAGTTCCGGTAATACCAGACCAATCGATCGAGCGGCACCTGTCGACGTAGGTATGATTGACATCGCTGCGGCGCGAGCACGGTAGGGATCGCTATGATGCGTGTCGAGCAATGGTTGATCGCCGGTATAGCTGTGAATGGTTGTCATGTATCCCTTGGCGATTCCAACTTTCTGATGCAATACACTGACAATCGGCGCCAGGCAGTTGGTGGTACAAGAACCGTTCGAAACGACCGTGTCTTCTCTGGAGAGCGAGTTGTGATTGACCCCGAAGACTATGGTTTTATCCGATCCGGCAGATGGCGCAGATATCAGCACCCTTCGAGAGCCGTTTTTAAAATGGAGGGAGGCCTGATCAAAATTTGTAAATCTTCCGGTGCATTCCATCACAATATCTACATCTTCCCAGTGCAGCGCAGCTGGGTCCGCCTCTGACGTCACGCGAATAGGACGATCGTTTAACAAGATAACGTCCTCACTGACGGCAACGGTTGCATTTAGCCGGCCGTGAACACTGTCGAATTCGAGGAGATGGGCCTGCATCTCTATCGGTGAAAGATCATTTATTGCAACAACGTTTATGTCACCTGCACCCGAGTCCACCAGCGCTCTTAAAATATTGCGCCCTATTCTTCCAAATCCGTTAATTGCTATGGTTGTCATCGTTCTGCCCTGCTTTAAATAATGAAACATTATTACTAAATAAATATGTTAATTTGACCTAATATGTAATTATTTTACATTATACGTCCAAAGAATGAAAGAGGAACCGAGTTAAATCAGGCCTTTGACTGAAACTTGAAATCTATCGCACGGCGTGCTTTTTTGATCCTGTCAATAGCCGGTTTGCCGCCACGAGCCGCAACACCCACCGCAATAATGTCCAGTACCACCATTTGTGCAAGGCGAGATTTCAGGGGCGAGAACGTGTCGTTGTCCTCAGATACTTCGAGTGTCACTGAACAGTCGGAAATCTCAGAGATATCAGAATTTACCGAAGTGATCGCCAAAATTTTGGCCCCTGACTTGCGCGCAATTCCCAAAGTGTGAATCAGATCCCTGTTTTGACCCGAGGCTGAGATCGCGATCACCAACGAGGATTTATCCAACAGCGCAGCAGCAGCATGCTGAATGTGAGGGTCGGAGTATGCGACGACAGGTTTACCCAATCGAAAGAATTTCAGTTGGGCATCTTCGGCGACGACGCCGGATCCACCGGAACCATAGAACTCTGCGCGACTGCAGCTGTTATACAACCGAATAGCACTTTCAATCGAATCTGTGTCCAGTTGTTGCTTGACATGAATCAGTGATGCCACAGCTGAATCAATGATCTTTGCTGACAGCGTAGAGACATCGTCTTCCTTGGTTAAGTGCTGGAAAAAAAACGTGTCATGATTCCCAAGACTCTTTGCAAGTTCTACCTTAAATTCCTGAAACCCGCTGGTGCCCAGGGTTCGACAGAATCGAACCACTGTGGGCTCACTGACTCCCGCTCTTTCCGCCAGTGATTGAATCGAAGTACTCACAGCGGCATCGACATTATTGAGTATTGTCTCGGCAACGAGGCGCTCTGATCTGCTGAGCAGCGGGAGTTTGGTTTTTATTCGATGGATCATAAACGTTTGCTTTAAACCAGTTGATGGCGCTTTCTTGTTGCAAATACTGTTTTTGATTGTAAAGTCCGAAGATAGCAGAAGAACGCACGTTCTCTTCCAAACTGGCATGGCCACTGACATTGGCGCTGTTCAGACAATTTGGTGATGAATCAGACCCGCCTTAGTATCTCTCACTGGAGATTCGAACACAGAAAATTTCTTGATCGCACCACAGCCTATGGGTTGTGGAATCGAAACATTGCACAGGTAACGGAATCTCCAATTGCACTGAATACGTTTCGGACTCCGTTCAATTCCTCAAGCACCACTCTATCAGAGGTTCTCGCAAACAGACCGGTTAGTTGCAGACGATGTGCCAAAGTGTATCAGTCAGCTGATTCACGGCAATGATAGACTCAAAGCTACATGCTCACAGCTGAGCTTCAGCAGCTCATTAATTTTCCATGCAATCTGGCGACAGGTCTTTAATCAATGTCGATACTACTCGCTGACGTCGGGGGTACCAACATTCGCACGGCATGGACCGACGATTGTGAATCCGTAAAAGACGCATCAAAATCTCCTGCCAGTCGTTATCGTGACCTGATCCACGCATTGAGTTCCAGATGCGAATTGGACAACATAAGTCCGGAAAGCGCAGTCGTCGCGGTCGCCGGACCTGTGCGCGGAGACACGATAACGTTTACAAACAGAGACTGGACGTTTTCACAACGCGACTTAAAAGACGCCCTCGGACTGCGGGAGCTTCTGGTCGTTAATGATTTTTCCGCAGTGGCACTGTCGCTGCCAACTTGGCACGCCGAGGACATTGACTGCATTAAACACGGTGCGACCCTGCCAAACAACCCATTGCTTGCTCTGGGGCCGGGAACCGGACTGGGCGTTGCGGCAATCGTGCGAAGGGGTAACCACTGGATACCAATAGCCGGTGAAGGAGGCCATTGTCTGGCGAACGTACGTGACTTGATTCCCGCAGCCGCCGAAAGGCGATTGAATCAGGAGGGTCAGCTAACCTGGGAGTCCATGCTTTCGGGTCCTGGCATCAGAAACCTGCACTCAGCACTGCACAGTCCACAGAAGAACCTTCCACCCGAGGAAATTGTTGGTCTGGCAATTGTTGGAGACACCGACGCCATATCCACACTTCATTTTTTCTCGGCGTTGCTCGGTCGCAGAGCCGCAGATGCCGCACTGCTTTTTGGTGCTTGGGGAGGTGTATTTATTGCAGGGGACATCGTGAAAGCTATGGGCGCACAGTTTGACCGCGCCGCCTTTATCAAAGCATTTTCAGCCAACAAAAACGAATTTCTGAATGACGTGCCTGTGGGTCTGCTAAAGGCCGAATATCCTGCTTTAAAAGGGCTGGCGCAGGCTGCCGGAACACTGGAACAAGAGACCCACCAGAGCTAAACGAAACGGTTCACAATATTCTCGAGAATTTCCTGCTGTCCGGAACGCGGCGCGGGATCAATTTCCGCTGTTTCCACATACTCAGCAAGTCGTTCAAGAGAGTAGCCGCCTTCCAACATTTTTTTCGCCTCTTCACCGTCCCAGTCACGATATCGAAGCGCCAACGCCCGTTCAAGCTCTCCGTCTTCCATCATGGCCACGGCCGCCTTAAACCCACGTGCACAGACGTCCATTGCTCCGACGTGCCCGGCAAGAAGGTCCTGCGGATCAAGGGACTGTCTTCGAAGCTTTGCGTCAAAGTTTGTACCACCAGTATCAAAACCGCCTGCCTTTAGTATCTGGTAGTACGCCAACGCAACTTCGGGAGTATTGTTAGGAAACTGATCGGTATCCCAACCAGACTGGTAGTCGTTTCGGTTCATATCAATGGACCCAAAAACTCCCAGAGCTGTCGCCATAGCCAACTCGTGCTCAAAGGAATGACCGGCAAGAACTGCGTGACCCTGCTCGATGTTTACTTTGACTTCATTTTCAAGTCCATGGCGCTTCAGAAATCCCCAGACAGTCGCCACATCGAAGTCATATTGATGTTTTGTCGGTTCCTGAGGCTTTGGTTCAACCAGAATAGTCCCCGAGAAACCGATCTTGTATTTGTACTCAACCACAAGATTAAGCATCCGACCCATTTGCTGATCTTCGCGATGCAGATTTGTATTGAGCAAGGTTTCGTAGCCTTCCCTGCCGCCCCACAAAACATAGTTGGCACCGTTCAGCCTGTGGGTAAGATCCATACATGACTTTATGGTCGCACCTGCATAAGCGAAAACATCAGGGTCCGGATTCGTTGACGCCCCGGACATAAAACGCCGGTGAGAAAAAAGATTCGCCGTCCCCCAGAGCAAACCGACGCCGGTATCGGACATCTTTTGCTCAAAAATATCGCCAATCCGATTCAGATTGGCGACACTTTCAGCGTAACTTTTGCCTTCCGGCCTGACATCTGCATCATGAAAGCAGAAGTACGGCACACCCAGCGCCGCAAACATTTCGAAAGCAACGTCAGCTTTCAATTTTGCCGCTTCCAATTCATCTTTCATCCTATCCGGGAACCATGGACGATCGAATGTCTGACCGCCGAAAGGATCACCGCCAGGCCAGGCAAATGAATGCCAGTAAGCACAAGCAAATCGCAGGTGCTCCTCCATTCTTTTCCCGAGAACCACCTCGTCTGGATCATAATGCCGGAATGCCAACACGCTGTCGCTTTCGGCACCCTCATAGTGAATCTTTTCAACGGGGAAAAACTGTGTACTCATTGGATCTCCTTCAAAGCTGAATAGCCTTTGACATATCGTTGGTAAGCGGATGCATATGCAGCTGTCTTTGCCGGCTGCGGCTCGATGACTGAGACAATACCGGGCCGGGTCATAACCTCTTCGGGAAGCACGCCCATCACTCCGGTCATTGCCAGTCTTGCAGCGCCCATCGCTGCTCCAAAATCTCCCTTCTCCGGCAACTCCAGGGGCAGGTTCAGCGAATTGGACAACGACTGCAACCAATACACGGATGCGGACCCGCCTCCTATCGCCATTACACTCGAAAGTTCTGTACCTGTTGCTTTGATTGCCTCATAGCAGTCATTCATTGCGAAAGAGACACCTTCAATGACCGCCTGACAGAGATCTGACACGTTTGAAACTCGCGAAAGCCCAACAAAAGCCCCCCGTATGTTTGCGTCGTTGTGAGGCGTCCTCTCGCCGGAAAGATAGGGGAAAAACATCACGGAAGATGGCCCTTCACTTGTCTCAGGCAGCTCCGAAAGTAAATCCGATAATTCTCTGCCGTGGTTTGTCGCCAGCCAGTTCAAACTGTCGGTTGCAGAGAGAATGACTCCCATCTGATACCATTTTCCCGGGATCGCGTGACAGAAAGTGTGAACCGCAGTTCCAGGCGCGGGTGCAAATTGGTCTTTGGCCACCAGCATCACACCGGACGTCCCCAACGAAACGAATCCAAGACCGTCCGACACTGCACCAATTCCACAGGCCGCGGCGGCGTTGTCAGCTGCACCACCTACTACCGTTACATTTAACGGCAATCCGAATTCTTCAGCGATCTGCTTGCGAACTGAGCCAATGGGTTGACAGCCTTCGACCAGTTCGGGCAATTGGTTTCTGCGTAAAGCCGAATTCTCAATCAGTTGATCCGACCAACATCGTTGCTCGGTATCCAGCCAGCTGGTTCCGGCAGCATCAGACATTTCGGTTGTCATCGAGCCCGTTAGCCAGAAATTGATGTAGTCCTTCGGCAGCACGACTTTGTCGATTCGGGAAAAAATCTCCGGCTGGTGTCGAGACATCCAGAGCAGCTTCGGCGCGGTAAAACCAGGGAACACTATGTTTCCCGATATTTGCCGAAAAGCCGGATCCGCATCAAGCTCGTCAGCTTCGCGCCAGGCCCGACCGTCATTCCAGAGAATACAGGGACCCAGAGGTTCTCCCTCCCCGTTCAGAGCTGTGGCGCCGTGCATGTGACCAGATACTCCAATCCCTTTAATGGCTGAAAACTCCGTAGGGAATATTTTGCGCAAGTTAGTCAGTACTTCACCGCAGGCCCGCAGCCAGTCCTCGGGAGCTTGTTCCGACCATCCCGACTCCGGACTGCGGACGATATAAGCCGAGGAACAGTCTCCGACAGGCGCCCCGTCTTCCGAGACCAGTAATCCCCGCAGTCCTGAGGTGCCTAAATCGAGTCCGAGGAACATATGGTGCTCAATTCAAGGCTATCCACGCAGCATTACGGGAAGATGACCGCACGCACGCATCGATGAACTGGACCCCTTTTAAGCCATCGACAACGGTCGGAAAAATGACATCGTCAGCAACGCGCTCACCTGAGCGATGGGCGACAATGGCTTCGGCCGCTTCAGAATAAATGTTTGCAAACCCTTCGAGATATCCTTCCGGATGCCCGGGGGGTATTCGACTTACTCGCGCGGCCGAATCTCCTGCACCCGAACCATTGCGGGTAATCAATTGCCGAGGTTTGCCAAATGGAGTGAACCAGAGATAGTTGGGATCCTCCTGAGCCCACTCAATCCCACCCTGGTCGCCATACACTCTAAGCCTCAGCGCATTTTCATTTCCCGGGGCAACCTGACTGCTCCAAAGCATCCCACGGGCACCCCCGTGATATCTGAGCAGCACATGGGCATTGTCATCAACCTGTCGACCCGGAACGAAAGACTGAATATCCGCCGCCAGACTCTCCGCTTCCAGTCCGGTAACAAACCCTGCCAGATTGAACGCGTGGGTGCCGATATCCCCGGTCGATCCACCCGCTCCTGAGCGAGCCGGATCGGTTCGCCATTCGGCCTGCTTTAAATCCTGATGGACAGTTAGCCAATCTTGAGGGTATTCAACCTGCACAACCCGTATATTTCCGATCGCACCGGACGCAACCATGTCCCTCGCCTGTCGCACCATTGGATACCCCGTGTAGTTGTGGGTCAGTACAAACAGAGCATCACTGCTCTCGGCAGCCTTCACGAGCTTTTTCGCATCTGCGAGGGCAGAGGTGAGCGGTTTGTCGCAAATTACGTGAATTCCCCTTTTCAGAAATTCTCGTGCCGCCGCATAGTGGACATGGTTTGGCGTGACGATTGATACGGCCTCAATACCGTTTTTCAGCCGCGCCTCGCGGATTGCCATTTGACGAAAATCATCGTAAGTCCGATCCGCACTGAGTCCCAGGGCCTCGCCGGAAAGTCGTGACTTTTCCGGGGTTGACGACAGAGCACCGGCCACAAATTCGTATCGATCGTCCAGCCTGGCGGCAATGCGATGAACAGCGCCGATGAAAGCGTCGTTACCGCCACCCACCATGCCCAGTCTGATTCGACCGGTTCGATCACTGAATTTCCGAGTTGAAGTCATGGTCATATCCCCAGCATCTTGCGATTGGCCTCTTCATCGGTTCCACCATCCGCAAAGTCATCAAACGCTTTATCTGTCACACGAATAATGTGGTCGCGCACAAACTGTGCACCCTCGCGGGCCCCGTCTTCAGGATGCTTAAGGCAGCATTCCCACTCCACAACCGCCCATCCGTCGAAATCATTAGCCGCCATTTTTGAGAAGATTGCCGCAAAATCCACCTGGCCATCACCCAGACTGCGAAACCTTCCGGCTCTATCAACCCAGGGTTGATAGCCGCTGTATACGCCCTGCTTGCCGGTCGGATTGAATTCAGCATCCTTCGCGTGAAACATCTTGATCCGATCCTTGTAGATGTCAATGTGATCGAGATAGTCCAGACATTGGAGAACGAAGTGCGAGGGGTCATAAAGCATGTTGCAGCGTGTGTGATTGTCAACCCGCTCGAGGAACATTTCGAATGTCACCCCATCATGCAAATCCTCTCCGGGATGGATCTCGTAACAGATGTTGACACCACATTCTTCTGCATGATCGAGAATTGGACGCCAACGCGCGGCTAATTCATCAAAAGCGGTCTCGACCAGACCTGCTGGCCTCTGCGGCCAGGGGTACAAATAGGGCCATGCCAACGCACCGGAAAACGAAACGTGGTCAGTTATTCCCATGTTCTTCGATGCCGATAAAGCCAGACGAACCTGCTCGACAGCCCATTGCTGCCGGGCAGAGGGATTGCCATGGACTTCGGGTGCCGCAAATCCATCAAATGCCGCATCATATGCCGGGTGAACGGCGACGAGCTGGCCTTGTAAGTGGGTGGAAAGCTCAGTCACGGTAATACCGTTCTCAGCGGCCTGTCCCTTGAACTCATCACAATAATCCTTGGATGACGCAGCTTGTTTGAGATCAATCAGCCGGCCATCCCAGCTCGGGACCTGAACACCAATATAGCCGCATTCTGCCGCCCACTTAGTAATGCTGTCCCAGTCATTGAACGGCGCATCGTCACCCGCAAATTGTGCAAGAAACAGGGCGGGACCTTTAATCGTCTTCATAATTTTTCTCCTGGTCTGTATTAAGTATTTGCCGCTGCAACGGGCGGCATATTCTCTTTAATGTAAACGTCTATTCGTATTCGTTCCTGATCAAAATTGATGGGCAGATCATCGCTGCGAGCGCGCAAAATTCTGACCGCGCTGCGCACGAGGTGCCCCGTATCCTGAGAAATAATTGCGTCAAAAACACCTCGACCCAATGCGGTTCTGGAGATCGGCGTCAGCTCGTGCCCAACCACAACGATATCTCTCCAACTGCCAGTCTTGTCCAAAAAATTGATCAGTCCTGCGTTGCCCGCCGCTGAAGAATAAATGCCGTTGATATCGGGGTAGGCCTCAAACGCATCGGGTAACAGCGATTCGATCAAATTGGGATCGTCACGCCCTTCAAGCGAGGCCAAAACTTCAAACTCTGGAAAGTCGCTGGACATCACCTCGTCGAAACCGAGGCGGCGTTCAAGGTGATCACGGGCGAGCATTGAGCCCGTGATCACGAGTATCTTTCCGCGATCGCCCTGCACAAACCGCCCCATCAACTGACCGGCGGTCTGGCCTGCCGCCACGTTGTCGATACCGACGAAAAAATCCCGTGCGGAACTGGGCAAATCGGAAACCAGAGCAACGACCAATACGCCGCGATTTCGGATTTGATCGATGGCATCGCGTACCGAAGGGGTCTCAGGACCGAAAATCACCAAACCATCGACTTGTTGTGGGTCGACCTCGTAAATGATTTTGGCCATCGCCTTTGGATCAAAGGCTTCGACCTTGAGGACGTCCAGCAGCGTTCGATCATTGGCCAGATTTCGGGAAAACTCGGCAATCTGAGTTTCTAACGACGTGACAAACTCATTGTCACTGGATGGCAACACAAATAAAAAATTGTAAGTCCTTCCACGAGCCAGATTCGCGGCGGCCTGGTCGCGAACATAACCCAGTTCACGAATGGCACGATTGACGCGTTCAATGGTGACCTCCCTAACCCCGGGTCTGGAATTCACCACACGATCTACAGTCGCGAGACTAACCCCGGCAACTCGAGCGATATCGTTTACCGTGGGTTTCGTCGGTGACTCTCCCGACTTTAAGAAATTGGAACGACTGTCAGACACTCTTCACCCAGGAAGCCATTCCTTCAAATAGTCTGGCAACCGCTTCAGCACCCGGATCGTTGTTGCCAATCAGATTTTCTTCCGGAACATAAGCAGAGCGCCCTGCCCTGGCTCGCCCTATTTTCGATGTGTTGTCTGCACCGGTTCGGGCGGCTACAGCAGCAACATCAAAACCATCCGGCAGCGCCTCCAGAGCAGGCTTGAGCGCATCGATCATTGTCCGATCACCAACCCCCGCACCGCCAACCTGACTGATCCGTTCGAGTCCCGCCATCAGTGCTGCGGATGTTGTCTTTCCATTGGCGCAGGCATCCCCTGACGCACAGAAGAAAATCGCCAATATCACTCCAGAAGATCCACCCATGGTCTGGCTTAACTCGTTTCCTACCGCACGAAAAAGCTGCGTGAGATCAGCCAATGGCATTCGGTCAAGACTCGACTTCAATGCTCGCGCAGCCGTCGCCAGCGTGCTTCCCGTATCTCCATCTCCGGATTTGGCGTCGAGTTCATTGAGCTCATCTTCAGCGTCTGCGAGAAGATCGCAGCAATGCTCGATGATTGCCCTGACTTTTACATTTTCAGATGGAATGGGTTGGATCGGACTCAGTCCGTCTGGCAAAGGCTCCACGGCAACCGGGTGCAACTCAATCAAACCAGGCCAAGCGGCCATGGTCACTTTAGTACTCAATGCCTCAATCCACTCCTCATTGGCGGGCATAACGGACACAGAAAAACCGTGCATATCCAGCGACGTCATCATTGCTGACGGACCGATTACGAACTTCACGTTCTCAGCCTTCGAAGACGCAGTCAGCTCATTGACCAAAACCGACATTTCGAGCGGCGTGGTTGAACCAAGGTTATTGATCAGGGCGACACACGTGCCGGTCGATAGCGTTGCAACCAGTTTGTCCAGCACCATATCCATCGCCGTCTTTGCTGTCTCGAACGGCACCTGCTGAGCACCGGCCTCGCCATGTATGCCCAGACCGAGTTCCGCCATACCGGGAGCAATGCGATCTTCCTTATCAGAACCGGGGATGGTGCATGTGTCCAAGGACATGCCAATTGAGGCGACAGAATCAATCACGTCGCGGGCCACACTGGCAACAGACTGCAGATTTTTCCCGGCCTCAGCCGCCGCTCCAGCAATCTTATGGACAAACAGTGTGCCCGCCACGCCGCGTGGTTGGGGAAGGTCAGGAAGAGCAACATCATCATCCACGACAACCACCTCGACTTTGATTCCGAATGCACGGGCGCGCTCGGCTGCAAGACCAAAATTAAGTCGATCACCGGTGTAGTTTTTTACAATCAGCAAACAACCTTCTTTACCGGTCACTGCAAGTATCCCTGCCAGAACCGCATCGACGGTCGGGGAAGCAAACACATCCCCACAAATTGCAGCCGTAAGCATTCCCTGACCGACAAAGCCCGCGTGAGAGGGTTCGTGCCCGGATCCCCCGCCAGATATCAACGCAACTTTTGACTTGTCCCAGTCATTGCGCATCACAACCTTAATATGTGGATATCCGTCCAGTCGGGCCAGTTTCCCCCCGGACGCCTCCAAAACACCATCGATTGCATCGGTAACGAGATTCTCTTTGCGGTTAATGAATTGATTCATAACAATTTCCTCACGTAATTCGAGAGCCATCGCGATCAAAGTAGATCGCATTTCTGGGTTCAATTTTCACCATGGAACCCGTTTTGTAGGTTGCACCCGGTTCGGACAGGGTTGTAATCGTGTGACCCTCCAGTTGAAGGTGCACCCTTACCTGATCGCCCAGATGTTCGACCCGCGTTACCCGAGCCTCCCGACCAGATCCCTGAACAATGTGCTCTGGGCGCAGACCAATAGTCTCTGCGCCACTTATCGTTGATCCAAAAACATCGGCCGGCAGCAGATTGATTCTGGGCAGTCCCAGTCGACTGGCCACGTAATCGCTGTTGGGCTGTTCATAGATTTCCCTTGGTGTGCCGAACTGAACCAGCTCTCCTTCCCTCAGCACACCGACGTGAGTTGCCATGGTCATCGCCTCGATCTGATCATGAGTGACATAAAGCAGTGTGGCACCCAGATTTGCCTGAATTCGCTGCAGTTCAACCCTCAAATCGGACCTCAACTTTGCATCCAGTGAGCTGAGTGGCTCATCCATCAGGTAAATACTCGGGTTTCTGACCAGCGCCCGGCCAATAGAAACTCGCTGCATTTCTCCGCCGGAAAGCTCAGTAGCACGGTTGTCCAGTTTATGGCTGATCTGCAAAACTTCTGCGACCTCCCGGACTTTCTTAGAAATCTCGCTTGCGGGAGTTTTTAGAATGGGTGAACGCAGCGGAAATGCAAGATTGTCTCTTACAGTAAGGTGGGGATAGAGCGAATACTGCTGGAAAACCATGGCCACATTTCGTTGCGCCGGGGTCTCCTGATCTACATCTCGACCATCAATTTTAATCGTTCCGGCATCCAGTTTTTCCAGACCGGCAATTAATCGGAGCGTTGTCGTTTTACCGGCTCCTGTAGGTCCAAGCAGCACAACAAATGATCCATCAGGAATCGTCATGGAGACATTCCTGACCGCGGTTTCACTACCAAAAGACTTGGCAATGTTGATCAGTTCAACATCAGCCATCTGCGAGAACCTCAGCATTTAACTCAGAGATCAGAGCTTTACCGGTCGCTTCATCAAACAAAGTAACCGTTTCAGATTCAAACTCAAGCCCAACCCGGTCACCGCGCGAAACCGAGTAACCCGCAGATATCCTCGCCTTGATTACACCATTGGCAGTCTGCACCGTAACTATCTGGGTAGTCCCCAGATACTCAACGGCGAGGACCTCCCCTCGATAACCTCCCGTATCAGAAAGCGTTATCCTTTCCGGCCGTATTCCAAAAACCAGATCCCCTCTGGCACCCTGCAAATGACGCGGCACAATTAAACGTTGCCCATCGAGCGTGACATCTGTTCCCCCATTTTCGATTTCTCCACTAAAGCGCAGAAAGTTCATGGATGGTGAGCCAATAAAATCTGCAACGAACAGAGTGGCCGGCTTGTCGTAAACCATCTGCGGGGTTCCAAACTGCTCGACCACCGCATTGTTCATTACAACGATCTTGTCACCCATCTGCATGGCCTCCAGCTGATCGTGCGTGACATAAACCGTCGTGGCGTTCATACGGTCGTGCAGGTTGCGCAGTTCTTCTGCCATGTGTTCCCGAAATTCAGCATCCAGTGCTCCAAGCGGCTCGTCCATCATGAAGGCTTTTGGATTTCGAACAATTGCCCGTCCCAGTGCGACTCGCTGCCGATCACCACCGGATAATCCACCAACCGGACGATCCAGAATGCGCTCGATTCCTAAAATACCCGCCACCTCCTGAACTTTCGCACGCACCTCACTGCGTCGCATCCCCTGACTCACGAGCGGGTAACTGATGTTTCTGCGCACGTTCATGTGTGGATAGAGGGCAAACATCTGAAACACAAACGCAATATCTCTTTTCGACGCGGGTTTTTGACTGATTTCCTCTCCGTCCAGATAGATTTCTCCCGAGGTAGGCAACTCAAGACCGGCAATCATGCGAAGCGTCGTTGTTTTGCCGCAACCGGACGGGCCGAGCAGCATGAAAAATTCCCCATCCTCAATCGTGAAGCTGGACTCTTTGACGGCAGTAAAGTCGCCAAAGTCCTTGCGCACGTTTCGGATATCTATCGTCGCCACGACCTACTCCGGAAAGTGACTCACGATAACGAACATGACCGTTCCAACCAGTGTTGTCACGAACGAATAGGTGAACGCCCACAAGACGAAGGGTTGCATAAGCATGAACACACCCAACATGATCAGGACCGTGGCAACAGCTTCCCATGGCCCTCTGCGGAACCTTAGAAGTCCGGTCAGAAAGTTACTCATTTTCGGACCGCTCCAAAGGTGATACCGCGCAATAAATGTTTACGCAGCAAGACGGTGAAGAACATGACAGGCAGCAGGAACAACGTAGCGCCCGCAGCAACGGCAGGCCAATCCAACCCCCCAACGCCAATAATTGTTGGTATAAACGGCGGAGCAGTTTGAGCGGTACCGGAAGTCAGCAAAACCGCAAACGCGTACTCATTCCAGGCAAAAATAAGACAGAAAATTGCCGTTGACGCAATGCCAGTCGCTGCCTGAGGCAGCACAACCTTGTAGAACGCCTGAAAGCGCGTGTATCCATCTATCAGCGCAGCTTCTTCATACTCTCGGGGTATTTCATCAATAAACCCCTTCAAGAGCCAAACCGCCAGTGAAATATTCACTGCGGTGTACAGAAGTATCATTCCAAGGTGAGTATCGGAAAGACCCAATTCCCGGTACATCAGGAAAATCGGAATCGCTACTGCAATGGGCGGCATCATTCTCGTCGACAGAATAAAGAACAACAGGTCGTCTGCCAGTGGAATTCGAAATCTCGAAAACGCGTACGCCGCCAGTGTCCCAAGGAAAATACTCAGAAAAGTTGATCCAAAGCCGATGATTACAGAATTCACAAAACGCTGACCAAATTTGGACGGTCCGGCTATGACCATGTCACGATTCCTGACGATTCGATCAGCAAAGTTGTCGGGTTCAGGCAGACTGGCCAGCGTTTCCGGGCTGACTCGCGTGCGAGTCGTAAACAGATTTACGTACCCTTCCAGAGAGGGCTGAAATGTCACCTTTGGCGGGTAGCTGATACTGTCCGGCGGCGTTTTGAAGCCAGTCATCATTATCCAGATGAGCGGTACCAGAGTGATTACCGCATAGGTAATCACCAGGATTCCTGCCATCCATTTTTGTCTTAAAGATGGTTCAGTTACCGAAAAACTCATCTTGCTTTTACCTTATTCAGCGCTTTTACGTATATAGAGGCCAGTCCGAAAACGGTAACAAAAAGAATAATTGCAAATGCACTGGAGTATCCTGTCCTCCACTTTTCGAATGCTTCTCGCTTTAAGTTGATTGAAGCGAGCTCAGTAATGGAACCGGGTCCGCCGCCAGTAAGCTGAACGACGAGATCAAACATCTTGAAGTTTTCGATGCCACGAAAAAGAATCGCCAACATCAGGAATGGCAATACCATTGGTACCGTGATGGTGAAAAATTGACGAAGCTTGGACGCCCGGTCAATTTCCGCCGCCTCGTAAATATAGTCAGGAATGCTCCGTAATCCCGCCAGACATATCAGCATAACGAAAGGAGTCCACATCCACGTGTCTACGATGACTATCGACCACGGCGCTAAATCCACTGACCCCAACATCTCAAAACTCGAGGGATCCACACCCGTAAAATAGGCAATCACATAGTTGAACAGCCCAATCTGGGGTTGATAAAGGAATGTCCAGAAGTTCCCGACAACCGCTGGCGAGAGCATCATTGGCAAAACAATAATTGTCGTCCACAGGTCATTGCCTTTGAACTTCTTGTTGATCAGCCACGCCAGGGTAAAACCGATTAACACCTGCAGAAGTATCGTCCAGAAGAGAAAGTGCGCAGTTGCCTGCATTGATATCCATATATCAGCATCACCGAGAATCCGTTCGTAGTTTCGAGTACCGATGTACTCAACTGCTCGATTAGTGCGATTGGCTTTGTAATTTGTAAAGCTAAGATTGATCGTCCATATCAACGGAAATATATTAATCGCCAGCAGCAGGAAAATAGTCGGACCAACAAATATCCAGGCAATGGCTCTGTCGGACAGGCCCTTTATCCTGCCTGCAATATGAGCAGGCGTGGCTTTTGCGGCCCGATCTATGATGTTGTTGGACATTCCAGAACTGCGGATTTTTGTTTCAGAGGGTCAGGACCAGACCCGCTGACTTATCAGCGAGTCCGGAACACATCTAAAGAGCCGTCGGTGAGAAACCGACAACCTTCGTGCTTACAGTTTACCCTCGTCTTCGAAGACTTCAGTCCAATCCTCAATCAACAGATCGAGGGCCTCCTTAGCAGTACCCTGATCGGCCACGATGTAATCGTGCAAGCGCTTCTGCATCGCAAGCAATAGCTCTGCATACGCGGGCTCCTGCCAGAAATCTTTAACGTCATTCATGGCAACCAGGAAGTCGGCAGCAAAAGGTTGACTGGTTTTGAAGTCTGGCGAGTTCAGTACAGAGTTGTGAGCAGAATATCCCCCGAGCTCCCACCACTTGGCCTGCACGTCAGGTTGAGCAAACCATTTGATGTACTCGAGCGCAGCACCCTGTTTGTCGGAATAGCTGACAACTGAAATGCCTTGACCGCCCAGCGTCGAACCGG